>CAZBYM010000029.1:0-14136 GCA_964495745.1 uncultured Chryseobacterium sp.
TCTCCTTTTGTATCCAGTGAGCGAAGTAAATAGCGATTGGATTTTTGTCGGATACCGATCATCCAGGTGAAGCTTAAATCTTCTGTTACTCCTTCTGCAGCTGCACTCACTCCCAACAAACTTGCAGAAAATTTACTGCGAAAACGAGTTGGTCGTTTGTAGCGAACATCAAGTACCGAAGACATTTTATCTCCGTAACGCGCTTCAAATCCTCCGGCAGAGAAGTAAATGTTTTCTGTCATATCAGGATTAGGAAAACTTAATCCTTCCTGTTGGCCGGCACGAGTTAAAATCGGACGATAAATTTCAACATCATTGATGTACATGAGATTCTCATCGAAACTTCCTCCGCGAACCGCGTATTGAGTGCTCAACTCATTGTTGGAAGTTGCGCCGGCGAAACGAAGAATCGCAGTGATGTCACCGCTTGGCGAAGGAAGATGGTCAAAAATTTCCGGTGAAATAGGAGGAGCAGGTTCAAAAATTCGAGCATCGCCATAAATGATTAACGTGTCGGGACCATCATTCCTCTTTTGCAGTGAAATATTTACATCGAGAATTTCTCCGGGTTTCAAAAAAACAACACGACGAAATTCTTTGTACCCAATATATCGTGCTACAACTGTTACACTTTTGTCAGCAGGAACAGTAAGACTGAAATTTCCTTTGTTATCCGAATAAACACCTTGCGTGCTTCCGACGTATGCAACCAACGCACTTTCCAAAGGACGTGAAAGTGTGTCCGTTACTTTTCCTTTCACGGTTGCTGTTTGCGAGCATAGTACAACACTCGCGAATAACATCGCAGAAGAAATAAAAACTTTAAGGTGTGCGAACATCAGGTAAAAGTGGACTCGATAGCAGAGGGATCAGTTATTTTTTCTTCCTGACAGATTGAATGAATTTGGACCACGCAACAGGATTGAGCAAATTGTTCGGCTGGTATTGTCCTGCATAATATCCTTTGTCGCTGCGCTGTTGCATTTGTGCGCGATAGGCGCCTTGTCCATCTGCGCTAACGTTTTGTGCTGCCGCAACCATTTGTTGTTGTGCAAGATTCATACGGGCCCGTTCCATATCATCATTGGCAATTTCAACTGCGAGGAAAGCAGTCTTGAATTTTTCTCTTGACGGCCAAGGATAAACGACCATTTCGGCAAGAAGAATTGTGTCCATCTGTAATGTATGTACGTGATTAACTTGACTCATCGTAATTGTGTCAGGAATTACATACGTACCGGTTTTGTAACCGAGAGAATAAAATTCCAAAGTATCTTTTTCTTCCGCAACAATCGAGTAATATCCTGAACCTGTACTGTACACGCCGCGGGATGTTCCCTTGATCACAATAGCAACAAATGGAATAGGGAAGAGGCTGTCCGCATCAATGACCATTCCTGAAAACTGTACAATTTTTTTCCTGGTTGTGTCGGCACTCTGAGCTTTAGCTTCAGACATCTCCAATCCGCAGAACGAAATCACGAAAAAGCACGTAAACAATCTAATCATACTCGAATTCATAGCTCAAATTTACGAAATAGTTTAGCCATTGACTAAATGCAGTTCGTGCGGGTAAATAACATCGAAATGCTGCATTTATTGTTCATTGAGAGATATTATTTTCTCTTCGCTTCTTTGATTTGAAATCCGTAACAGATTCGTTGCTATTTTTAGACAAAATCCACAAGATGAAGAACTGTTTACTTTCTGCGTTCATATTTTCAATTGCTTCAACACTTTCTGCACAGATTACCATTACGAATGCAGACATGCCCGATGCCGGCGATTCAGTGAGAGTGAGTTTTGCGTTAACAACAGGAAGTGTCGATCACACACTTACCGACACCAACTATGTTTGGGATTTTTCTTCATTGATACCTTATGCTCAAGAGCGGGTTGAATTTAATTCGCCCACAGCTTTTCCGTTTAATTTTCTGTCTGATATGGCTGTGACGAGTTACACACCCGATTCGTTGCCTGGTTTAGGAGCAATTCCATCAAATCTTACAGATTATTATAAATCTTCGTCCTCAAGCTATCGTCAGGTTGGTTCTTCGTTTGATTATGTGCCAATTGGGTCATTCTCCATTCCGCTTTTTTATAGCGCGCAGGATTATGTTTACAGATTTCCGTTGAACTATGGCGATATGGATACTTGCGACGCGGCATATGGGCTGGGAATTCCAGGTATTGGTTACATCGGTCAAGACCGTCATCGCGAAAATTATGTGGATGGATGGGGAATATTAATCACTCCCTTGGACACATATCAAGTTGTGAGAATTCGCTCAGTTGTGAATGCAGTGGATACAATTTCACTTGACACAACGAGTCCTGGATTTACAATTGTTCGTCCTACAGAAATAGAATACAAATGGCTTTCTCCCGGAATGAAATTACCCGTGCTGGAAGTAGATTGTCAGATTCTTTTTAGTGCTGAAGTTGTTACGAACGTAATTTTTCAGGACTCTCTTCGAGGTAATTTGTGGCAGGTCTCAGTTGCAGAAAATGAGATGAATCAGACAGTTTCTGTCTACCCGAATCCGGCATCAGGTGAAATCGTCGTTCAGTATGTTTTATCAGGAAACGATGATGCCACATTACAAATCAGTGATCTTAACGGAAAGATCGTCCAAACTGAAGCACTGGATTCAGGAAATTCTGCCGGAATTGTGAAAATCGATGTTTCTTCTCTGACTCCGGGAATGTATTTCATTAAAGTTGAAAATGGATCGAATTCAGGCGTTAGTAAAATCATAATTTACTGATAATTAGTTTATTGCCTCTGTTTCTTTTTGAAACTAAATTTGCGGCAAAGCGTATAAGGAATTGATTTTTCACACCATTTTCTGGCCTATGCGCATCTTTTCTCATATTCTGATGAAGGTTTTCTTTGCATTTGTAACGAAAAACCTGATTTTTAGGCCAGTTTTTACACCTTTACATGCCATTGCGGCAAAACGTACACGTACTAAATCTACCCTATGAAAAGGATTCTTACCTTTTTAGCTGTTCTCTGTTTTACGATTTCTGGATATACTCAGGATCTTTCTGTGATAGCAATTACCGCTCCTGTGAGTGGATGCGCGATGACAGCAACAGAGAATGTTACTATTCGGATTTTCAACTATGGGCCAATCCTTATTGCGGGCTCAACATTCAACGTCTC
Source organism: uncultured Chryseobacterium sp. (assembly GCA_964495745.1). Taxonomy (GTDB): domain Bacteria; phylum Bacteroidota; class Bacteroidia; order Palsa-965; family Palsa-965. Next base: position 3,170 of record CAZBYM010000029.1, read on the forward strand.
CTACACTATCAACGCGGGTGCACCAGTAGTGGAATTGGTGACTTTGGGTGCTAATTTCCTGACCAATTCGACGCTCAACTATACATTCACGACGCAAGCAAATCTATCTGTTCCTGGCTCGTATACCTTCGACGCAACAGTAAGTCTTGCCGGTGACATCAATCCGACCAACAATGCTTTTACGGGATATCTTGTAACAAATACTGCCAATTCTGTGGGAGGAACTGTTACCGGTCCAGCTTCAGTTTGCATAAGCGGAAACTCGGGAAATTTGACATTGGCAGGGCACACAGGATCAGTACTCGGGTGGGAATACTCAACCGATGGTGGTTTCACCTGGATTAATATCACGAACACGACAACAACACAACCATACAACAATTTAACGGTTCCTACACAGTATAGAGCGGTCGTACAAAATGGTGGTTGCGCTGCAGCAACTTCTTCTGTTGCGTCAATAGCAATAAGTCCAGCAACTGTAGCAGGAACTGTTGCAGGTTCGGCAACGAGATGTAGTGGAGCGAATAGCGGAAATCTTGTTTTGAGTGGCCACACCGGATCGATTGTGCGCTGGGAGTTTTCTACCGACGGTGGTGTTACGTGGACGAATATTGCGAACACGACAACAACTCAATCGTATCTCAATCTAGTTACAACTACCATTTATCGCGCGCGTGTCCAAAGCGGAAGTTGTGGAGCGCTCTATTCAACGAACGGTACAATCACAATTAGTCCACCAACTGTCGGAGGGTCAATTGCTCCTGCGGTTACTGCAGTTTGTAGTGGATCGAATGCTGGGACCTTGACTCTAAGCGGTCATACGGGATCAATTATTCGTTGGGAGTTTTCAACTGACGGAGGAGTAACATGGACGAATATTGCCAACGTTACGACGACTCAAAACTATTTGAATCTTGTTGTATCCCGTTTATATCGCGCCAGAATTCAAAGCGGTGCGTGCGGTGCAATTTACTCTGCAACGGCCGCAGTAAATGTTGGAGCAGCTTCTATCGGAGGCTCAGTTACAGCGTCTGCTACAGTTTGTAGTGGTGCAAACGGCGCAACACTCACACTCGCGGGACACACAGGAAGTGTTCTCAATTGGGAATCTTCGATTGATGGTGGAGTTACTTGGGTGAACATCCCTAACGTAACCACCACTGAAACATATTTGAATTTGATTCAAACAACAATGTATCGTGCCCGAGTTCAAAACGGTGGATGTACACCTGCTTTCTCTTCTGCTGCAACAATAACAGTAAATCCTGTAAGCGTTGGAGGAACGGTTTCTGGTGGTGTAACGGTTTGTTCAGGTACGAATAGCGGAACATTAACCTTGGCAGGCCATACGGGGACAATTCTCGGTTGGGAATCTTCAACTGATCTGCTCACATGGTCCAGCACCGGGAATACAACTACGTCACAAACATTCACGAATCTACTTGACACCACTTATTATCGTGTAATCATTCAAAGTGGAGTTTGTCCAACTGATACTGCAATAATGGACACAGTGATTGTTGATCCAACAACCGTTGGTGGAACTGTTACACCTGTTGCTGATACCGTTTGCAGTGGTAACAACAGTGGAACATTAACATTAGGTGGTTCTACAGGAACCGTAACGCAATGGGAATATTCAACGGATGGCGGTGTCACCTGGGTTACAATTCTGAATACGACAAACACGCAAGCTTACAATAACCTTACTACTCAAACAATTTATCGGGCACTGGTTCAAAGCGGTGTTTGTACTTCACAATATTCATCGCAAGCGATCGTATCAATCGATGCTCAGCCTGTAGGTGGAACACTTTATTCTGATGCTACAGTTTGTGGTGGTGCAAATGGTGGAACGCTTACACTGGTTGGTCACGTCGGAAATATTTCGAATTGGGAATCTTCAATAGATGGTGGTTTAACATGGGGCAATATTGCCAATACAACATACACCGAGAACTATCTCAATATTGTCACCAGCACTTTGTTCAGAGTTATTGTTGCAAGCGGAGTTTGTCCTATGGATACTTCTAATGCAATTACTATTACCGTAGACGCTCCTTCAGTTGGTGGACTTGTTACGATGGATGACACAGTTTGTGCTGGCGCAAATGGAGCGGTACTGTCACTTGCAGGTCAAACCGGTAACGTAACAGGATGGGAATATTCACAAGATGGCGGCGTTACATGGTTGAACGTTGCGAACACAAGTACTATGCAAGGTTATACCAATTTGAATACGACAACAATGTATCGTGTACGCGTGGCGAATGGAGTTTGTCCTTCAACAACATCTGATACGGCAACTATTACTGTTGATCCTGCCGTTATTGCGGGAACTGTAAGTGGAAATGCCACAGTTTGTGCAACTGCAAATGCTGGTTCGTTAAATGTTGCCGGAACTTCAGGTTCAATTGTTTCATGGGAGATTTCTACAGATGGTGGATTGACGTGGATTCCAAACGGAAATACTACGGCAACAGAAAACTATCTGAACTTGTTGGATACAACATGGTATCGTGTTGTTGTTGCAAGTGGTGTATGCGGAAATGATACTTCCAACGTCGGAACAATACTCGTTGATCCAACAACTGTTCCGGGAATCACTTCAATGAATGACACGGTTTGCGCCGGAACGAATATGGGAACAGTTTATCTCAATGGACAGGTTGGCGCAATACAGAATTGGGAAATGTCAACTGATGGTGGTAACAACTGGATTGCCTTGGCAACGTCGGCTGATTCTGTCAACTATGTGAATCTTTCTGTTACAACAATGTATCGCGCATTGGTTTTGAGTGGATCGTGTGTGCCGGCAATGTATTCTACTGTAGACACGATTACTGTTAATCCTGTTTCGGTAGCTGGAACAATTTCCGGAAGCACAAGTGTGTGTGAAGGAACAGGAAACGGAACTTTAACGTTGAGTGGTTCTACCGGAACAGTTGTTGATTGGGAATCTTCAACTGATGGCGGGCTCACATGGATCTCAATTGGAAATGTTACCAATTCGCAAGCTTGGAGTAATCCAGCTGATACAACATGGTATCGTGCAATTGTAATGAGTGGAGTTTGTACTCCTGATACTACAACCAATGCATGGATTATTGCATGGCCAAAACCAGTAGCAATTTTCGCAGCAGATACAGTTTGTTTAGGCAATGCAACAACATTCCAGAATGGAACATCTGTTCTTTCAGGAGGAATACAATTCCAGAGTTGGGATTTTGACGATAACGACGCTTCTGTTGCTTTGAATCCAATTCACACATACGCAACTGCAGATACCTTCAATGTTGTGCTCATCGCAGTTTCCGATATGGGTTGTTCTGATACTGCGAATCGCAACGTAATTGTTCATCCACTTCCGGATCCAACAATTTCTTACATCGGGATTCCAATGTTGTGTTCTGGCGACAGTGTTCAATTATCTGTTCCTTCTTTCCCGCAGAATTGGTACAACTGGAATACTGGAGATTCAACAAGTTCAATTTTCGCTGATACAACTTGGAACTACGTTGTTCAAGTGACAGATTCAATTACGGGTTGTATGGCATGGGATTCCGTGATGATCACCGTTCTTCCTCGTCCAATTGCTGATGCAGGATTAGACACTGCAGTAAGCGCAGGATCTTCAGTAGTCCTTCTTGGTTCTGGTGGATCAACTTTCGATTGGTTACCAACGGTTGCTCTCGATGATCCTTCAAGTGCAAATCCAATTTGTACTCCGGTTTATACAGTGACGTACACGTTGACTGTTACAGATGCGAACGGTTGTACAGATACTGATGCAGTTGTTGTAACGCTCGACAAAGATTTGAATCTGATCATTTCAAACGTGATTACCATGAATGGTGATGGATTCAACGATGTATGGAATGTTCAGAATATCGAATTCTATCCGAACAACCACGTAACCATTTACAATCGCAATGGAATGGAAGTTTACGAAGCTGAAGGATACAACAACAGTTGGGATGGAACATACAATGATGCGCCACTTCCTGATGGAACATATTACTACGTGCTCGAGTTTCCTGGTGAGGACGTTACATTCAACGGAGCAGTAACACTTGTAAGTGAGAAAAAGTAACGCAGAACCTCTAGAAAGACGAACTATGAAAAAGATATATATCTCCCTGGTGCTGATTTCAGCAGTGTTCACAACGGTAGACGCACAGCAACTTCCATTGTACAGCCAGTCGTATTTCAATCCATTTCTTTACAATCCTGCAACTGCGGGTGTAAATGAAGGAACGAATGCTTACCTCATTCATCGCCGCCAATGGACAGGAATCGCCGGTTCTCCGGTAACGAATGCAGTAACTGTTGACGGATTCTTCGAAGACAAAAACGTTGGACTTGGACTGACCATCTTTAACGATGTGCAGGACATTAACGAGCGCTTGGGAATTTATACGAGCTACGCGTATCGCCTGAAGTTGAACGAAGACATGCAATTACGTTTTGGTTTAACTGTTGGATTCCTTGATAACCGAATTGATTTCTCGAAAGCTGTCGTAAAAGACGCATATGATCCAATGATGTTGCCGGGAATGCAACGCAAAAGCGCATTGGATGCGAATCTTGGAGTAAGTTACAACTGGAAAGATCTGCGCGTGGGATTTGCAGTTCCACAATTGATCGGCCAGAAAGTTGAATTAGCGACTTATGATGCACGATCTTACTATCAACTGAACCGACATTACCTCGCTACCGTAAGTTACAAGTGGATGTTCAACGAATCACAACAACTTGCACTTGAACCAATGGCTATGATCCGATTTATGCCAAATACTCCTGCACAATACGACATTAACGCGCAATGCAGTTGGAAGGACATGATTTGGGTTGGAGTTGCTTATAGAAGCAATTATGCTGTTGGTGTAAATGCACGTGTGAAATTGTTTGGAAATCTAAGTGCAGGATACGCGTACGACATCATTGTTTCTCCTTTGAAAACTTCGGCTGGAGTAAGTCATGAATTTATGCTTGGATATAAATTCGGTCAGCTTGGTGGTGGAGGAGACGGCGGTGGACACATGCGCGCTAAATATGATTAATTGAATTAAAGCAAGTATCGTGAAGAAGACATTTTCGTTCGGTTTTTGTATTGCAACATTAGTTCTCGTCTTGAGTTCCGGTTCGCTTGTTGCGCAATCTGGAAATCCTAAAACGATGCAGGTTCGTGGCGACGCTTTGTATGAGCAGCGCCAATACGAACAAGCTGGAGGTTATTACATGAAACTGAAAGATTTATTTCCTGATAATATTGTTTACCAATACCGCGCAGGTGTGTGTACAATATATTCCGGAGATGCGAAACTTGCATTGCAATTAATCAAAGGTGCTTACGAGAAGGATCCAACACTTCCCAACGTAAATTTTTATCTCGGTCGCGCGTATTTGTTGAATGGCTTGTATGATGATGCTCTAATGCAATTCAATTTACAACTTGCAAAAGAGCCTGATGAAATTCAACGCTTGCGGCTTGATCAATATGTCATCAATTGTGGAGCTGCAAAAGAACTTACTGCTAAAACAACGAATAATATAGTTGCGAATGCGGGAAGACCGATTAATACGCCGGGAGATGAATATGCTCCTGTGATGATCAAAGGAGATTCCATCATGTATTACACATACAGAGGTCCGCTTTCTAAGGGTGGAAAAAATTATCTGTATGGAAAAAATGATTCTGCTGGTGTATTCTATGAAGATGTTTTCATGACTAGTAAAACATCGCAAGGTTGGTTTTATCCCGGAAGTGTCAGCGAAAATATCAATACGAATCGTCACGATGCAACGTCCACAGTTTCACCGGATGGAACAAGACTTTTTATTTTCAAAGCTTCTGCGGAAAACGGAGGTGATGTTTATGTGTCGAATAAAGCAGGAAACGATTGGACTGTTCCAACAAAACTTCCGGGTGACGTAAACCGTCCTGATTCCTGGGAAGGAAGTGTTGCAATTGCACCTGACGGGCGCACGATGTATTTTGTGAGCGATCGTATCGGCGGTTTTGGTGGAAAAGATATTTATCGCGCACAATGGTTGGGCGATTCAGCATGGGGAAATATTCAGAATCTTGGATCCAACGTGAATACTGCATTCGACGATGATGGTCCGTATCTCACAGCAAATGGTTACACCATGTATTTTGCTTCTCGTGGTCACAACTCCATGGGTGGTTATGATGTTTTCTGGAGTGATCTTGGTCCTGATGGAAACTCGTGGCAGTTGGCGCAAAATATGGGCGTACCGGTAAACAGTGCTGCTGATGATATTTATTATCAGCCTTACAAAGATGGAAGCGGCGCAGTTTTTTCTTCGAATCGCGATGGAGGAAATGGAGCAATGGATATTTATTTTTCATCTCCTGGAGTTCCGGCGAAAGAACTGGTAACTGTTCATGGATCTATAACGCTGGATGGAGAACCTGTTGGCGCAACTGTAACTGTCGCTTACAACAACAAGAATGATGTTCAGGGAGATTACAGCTCAAGTGCAGAAAATGGAAAGTATACTATCAATCTTCCATCAGGAGAAAATTATAAAATTTATTTTCTCGTGAATGAAATGGATGAATATACGAAGTCAATTGATGCAACACAGGTGACTTCATATCAGGATAATGAAATCAATGTTGAGTTTTTCTCTGATGAGTACAAACTAAAACACCCTGAGAAGTTTGGAAAAATGAATCCTGCAGATTCTGCAAAAGTTGAGCAGAAAATGGCCAACCAGGTGATGGTTGATCCGGATAAGAAGATTAAAATGAGAAGTGATTCGAGCAAGAACTGGGCAACTGACGATGAGTTAACCGCGGTTGATCCTGGTTACTACATTGTAATCGGAGCTTTCAAGAACAAAGACAATGCGAAGCGAATGGAAGCGAAAGTTACCGCACAAAACAAATGGCAGAAAGTTCAGCGTGTTTACAACAAGAATAATGGATTCATGTATGTAACAGTTGCGCATCCTGGGACACAGGAGGAATCTGTGGATATTGTTCGTGAAGCTCGTAAGGAATATCCCGATGCCTGGATTCAGTTTTTGAAGTAGGAGTAAAAAGTGGTTGACAGTAGCAGTTTGCAGGGTCATCGCGACGAAGGAAGCGATCCCCTGAAGCAGAGAAAACTTTACTCTCCAACCCATTTTCACCGCGAAGCGGGAGTACTGTTACTGCCAACTGCCACTTTTTCCCTTCACTTGAATTGCAACTTCCATAAACAAATTATTTCGATTTGTATTTCGCGCCGCATTGCTTTTCCGGTTTAGATGACCTAGATTGCCTATTCAAATCTTACGTATTATGAAACAGATTCTGAATAGTACCCCCCCCCCCTGCGAAGGGAATTGCGCTAGTGACACTGGTTGTATTTATCGCCGCAACAAATCTTTTCAGCCAAGCCGGCCCTAAGTGGGCAACTGATGGAAACTCTGCTTCAAGCGGAAATTTTCTGGGAACCACAAATGCTCAGCCGTTACTTTTCCGAACGAATAATCTTAGCGCTATGACTATTGCGGTCAACGGGCAGATTACGATGAACTCGCTTAGCAGTTTTGGTTCGGGAGTTGTAACGCATAACAACAACGGAACGCTAATCACAACTCCTTTTCCGAACGATACGAATACTGTATTGACCGGAAGCGGACAATTTCGTAGTGTAACTACTCTGAGCGGTTGGACCCGAATAGGAACCCATCTTTACAACTCAAATACGGGCAATGTTGGAATAGGAACTTCAAGCCCACAATATTTGTTGGATGTAAACGGCGACGCCTGGTTCTCAGGAACAGTTTATGCAATGGGAATTATTCTGACAAATAAACTTCTTACTGATACTGTAAAAGCAACGAGCATGTTCTCCTTGAACAATACACTTTTCATGAGAGGTGGAGGTTTGAGTGAAATGTACACGACATCTGGAGATTTACGAATTCAGAGTCAAGTTGGCTACAGTGGAAATACTGTCATGCATGCTGGGACTAGCGGGAATGTAGGTATTGGAACTTTTACTCCGCAATATAAGTTGGATGTGAATGGGGATGTAAATTTATCTGGTCGTACATACGTGTATCGATTTATTTCAAACAATGGAGATAGTTCAATTCGCTTTGGCGACAGTACTATGATTTTGAATTACGGACTAGGAAACATTCTAAATAATAGTACTACTGGCGCGTACAAAGGGATGGGAATTGGAGTGTCAGCATTTGGGTCTGGTTTGCATTCGACAGCTTTAGGTTATAGAGTACGTGCAAATGGTGTGGGCTCAATTATTATTGGATCAGTTGACAATGCAAGCACAATGTTCAACAATATTCCATCTTCTTTAATGATTGGGTTTAATTCAAATATTCCAACAATTTTTGTGGGGCCAGGGATTGGAAATGGAACGCTGGGCAAAGTTGGAATAGGTACAACCACACCCACCGCACTTTTTCAAGTCGAAAATGGAATCAACAGAATCGTGTTCGACCAAAGTGGCTCTAACGCCATGGGATTTGCCAGTTACATTGGCTTTAATGTGCATCGAGATCCTGCCAGCGGTTGGTATAAGACAATTGGAGATGGTGCTCTGAATAATAGCGGCAGCACAATATTTCAGGATTCAGAAGGAGCGCTACGTTTCTATGTTTTCGGGAACACCGGAAATGGTGCAGATCAAACGGTTGATCCCATCCATCTCGAAACTCAATCCATCATGACATTGCGACCGGAGAGAGTACAAATTGGACAAGCAGTTGTTTCAACCGGTAGCCCTTTCAATGACGCTTCAACAAAACTTTCTGTAGATGGAAGAATACTTTGCAAGGATCTTGTGGTTACGGCTGTCGATTGGCAAGACGAGGTTTTTGATTCTACGTATATTCTCATGCCATTGGATTCAGTTGCAGGTTACATTGCGACAAACAAACATCTTCCGGGTGTAAAAGCCGAAAGTGAGATTGAGAACAATGGGATGTCTGTAGTAGAAACGGCAGAAGTCCAGCAGAAAAAAATTGAGGAGTTGATGCTATACATTCTGCAACTCGACAAGCGCATGAAAGTGATTGAAGCGGAGAATGCGAAATTGAAAGAAGAACAAAATAAATAATTCAGCCATGAAGAAAGTAAATCTAATGGCCGGATGTTTATTCCTCTCTGGAATTCTCCTGTCGCAAACAACGCCAATACTTCCTGTAGATAATCTGAACACATTCAATGGTGTTACACTTATTCAAGCGCCGTATGAATTGTTTTCTCCTTATCAAGGACTGGGACCAGTTGTAATCTACAATACTGCTCAAGTTGACTTCATTGCAGGAGAACGTGTTCATTTGCAACCGGGGTTTCAAGCGTCAAATTTTTCTGGGAGTGGATATTTTCATGCGCAGATTGGAGCGGCTCCAGATTTTGATGTGGTGTTTATTGAGCCAAATCAGCAATATCCTGCTGTTGGGCAATTTCAAAAACTAGAAATTGGGATACGACTCCCATTGCAATTGGAACAGGATGTAGCGACGTTCGTCCAAGGAGGTACAGGGATAAACCCGTTTGATCCGGATCAAATTAGTGTCGAAGCTTATTTTACACAAGGCAACAATGAGATAAGGGTGAATGGATTTTATTTTCAAGATTATTCCCGTGATCCACTTGCAATTCAACAATTCCTAGCTGGAACAGTGGCCAACGGATTTTCACATGCCGAGGCCATTGCAAATTGGATTGAGGTTCCGACCTTGTATAACTGGAGGATACGGTTTGCACCGCCAACACTTGGCGAATGGAAGTGCAGAATTGAAATACGTGTCAATAACGCTATTACTCCAATGCTTCAAGTTGATAATATCGCATTTGAATGCGAGGCTTCATCAAATAAAGGATGGCTAGAAAAAGGTAATGACAATTGGCATCTTGCTTTCAGTGGTTCGCAGACTAGCTTTTTTGCATTAGGACAAAACATAGCTTGGCCGGACCCAGATCAGAATGGCAACGCATGTTTTCGAGGAGGTCAAACATTTTCTGATTTTCCGGGGCCTTATCATGGTGGTTATCTTGATATTCTTGATTGGATTGCAAATCTTAAGACTAATGGTGGCAATATGGTTCGTATTTATAACGCAGCTTGGTGTTACGAATTGGAATACGACCGGTTAAATGATTATTCTAATCGGCTCAATCGAGGTTGGGAATTAGACGAGCTATTTGAATCGTGTGAAAATCAGGAGATGAAAATTTCTTTCGTCATGCACGACAAAAGACTTAGTAGCACAGACCCTCAGTTTTTATGGGCAACCAATCCGTATAACGTATTTATTCCAACTGTTGAACAAAAAAGCGATTTCTTTTCTGATGGAATGGCGAGAACTGTTTTCAAGAAAAAGATTAGATATATTATGGCTCGTTGGGGATATTCTACAAGTTTGGGGATATTGTCTATTTTGGGAGAAATTACCAATGATTGGGAGGAGGATCATCAGCTGATGACCAATTGGTATGGCGATATGCTCACTGAAATAAATAATCAGATCGATTATCGCCCCCTTTTGACAACACTTTCATATGGTGGAGATGGGATTCCTGGAACGTTTCATGAGACTCCGTACGATTTGAGTGCTTGTAGTATTACATGTCATCACTCATATCACAATGAGAGAAGTTCTAACTTTAAACGATTCGATGAATTCAATGGTTACTACTTTTCGGGATTAGATTTGCGAAGCGGAACACATGTCAGGTGGCCAAATAAGCCAACATATTTTGAAGAAATTGGAATTACCAATGGGCCAGCTGATCCAAGTGACATTGAAGGTTGTAGCGACATCTCTTATCACAATACTCTATGGGCGTCATCTTTCATGGGAGGCTTGGGAACGGGTTTCGTTTGGTGGCAGTGGTTCAATAACGATTTTAGAGCGCAGAACTATCCAGCACTTGCTGCATTCTTCGACGATGTTGATTTTCAAAGTACGGCCTT
>CAZBYM010000029.1:14146-16829 GCA_964495745.1 uncultured Chryseobacterium sp.
CTGGCGCCGGTTCAGGTCGAGGGCTGGGACGAGACGGCCTTCACCGATCCCGATTGGTGGGACGACGCTACGGTAGATGATCACAGCAATTCCAACTTGGAAGTATTTTACATAAGGGAATCGACGAATCAAGTTAACCGAGTTATGGGATGGGTACACAATTCGACGTGGTGGTGGGGTAATGTTGACCAATTTTGCTTGGATCGCAATGCCTTGGTGATGGAGACACAAGATGATGATGATCAGGTTAGCTCCCCTGCGAACCCGGTGCTAGGAGAAATAGAGATTAATCATTTGAACAATCTATCGAATTATCAAGTTGATTGGTATTCCACTACAGGGAGTGGTGGTATCGTGTATACAGAAAATTTGCAATCTGGTATTTTTGGTACGCTTAGGCCAGCATGGTTAGGCGGAAGGGATTGGGCTTTCAAAGCATATCGACCTGGAAATAACTTTAGGTTAACTGCGGGTCCAGCAATTGATACATTGAATTGTTCTCAAGATACGATTACGGCATTCGGCAATCATCTGAATGACACACTTGGCAATTTTAATTACCATTGGATTTTCGGAAATGGTTTAGAATCTTTTGAAAGAAACGCCAAAGTACACTACCAAACGTCAGGGACTTATTTCGTCCAACTGATAGTAAGTGACTTTGATGGGTGGGCAGACACGCTGAGCCAATTTGTTTTCAAAGCCGATTGCAATTCAAATAGTAAACAAGCGTTGAGCGAAGCTAATATAGAATTAAGAGCGTGGAACATATTCCCTAATCCTGCAAATTCTGTTCTATATTTTAAGTTTGATTCGAAGTGGAATGAAACCGTGGAAATACAAATACTTGATCTTTATGGAAATATCGTTGTACGGTTAATAGAACATTCGCACTCAGAAATATTTGTTTCAACGGAAAGTTTAGTTTCGGGATCATATATGATAAGGGTTCGTGATGAAGATTATTTCGATTTTAGAAAACTTGTTATCATAAAGTAATAATTTGTTATGCTAAGTAAGATTTATCAGAAAGTATTCGTTTTTTCTGCAATTGTAATTTGTTGCGAGGTAAACGCAATGATCGACACTATTACGACACGCCCACTCGGTATGGTAGTTTATCTTGAAATTTACGGTCATAATTACTATGGTTTTAAGAATGCAAATGCTACCGGACGCTGGTCATTTAACTTTGGTGTTCGAAAACATTTAATTAATACTTTATTGAATTTTCAACTCACCGTTGGCTGGGGATTTTTTAAGGAAGTGCATTATGTGATTGTTCCGAACCAACCAACAATAAGTTCGGATGATTTTGTCAATTTTTTCCCTATTGAGATTGATGTACACTATGGAAGAAAACACAACTTTCTTGAATTGGGATATTCACACACTTTCGCAATTGGCACTCACGAACGCGAATACCGCGGTAGTAACGGAGCGGCAACTTATTTATTCGTTAATAATGGGATGCAGTTTATTCCTCGGATTGGATACTTGTACCTTCACGATTCCGGATTTTGGTTTCGTGCTTCTTTTGCTCCACATTTTTACCCGTCAAGTTATGATGATTTGGGATTGGGGTCATACAAGATTTTCATTGACACCCCTTGGTTACCGGTGGGTTTAAGCTGTGGCTTTATTATTTAACAATTAATATCACCGCATCACTAAAAAGAAATTGACATGCAATACTTGGCACGATTAATTTGCAGTTTAGGTATTCTTACTACAGGGGTTCATGCCCAATCTTGGACGCCGCTCTCTGTTGGAAATACTGCTGATGTAATGGACCTTTCATTTCCATCCAATGACACAGGCTTTGCTACGTTAGGAAATAATACTATCAGAAAAACTGTAAATGGAGGAATAAATTGGAGCGTGATTAATTTGTATGCACCATATAGTGGTTCGTTGGAGTTTTTGTCAAGTACTAAAGGATTTGTTTTACATGATTCAGGAATTGTGACGACAAACAATGGTGGCGCAACATGGTCTTTCTGTCTGACGAACCCCAATATTTTTTGGCTCGATATCTTTTTCTTTGATTCGAATGTTGGATACGCAAGTGGAATTTCTCCTACTGTCGACACTTTTCATGTTTACAAAACAATAAATGGCGGAAGCACTTGGTTGCCGTGTACTCCTATCGAAGATTTTAACCCTGTGTTTCCAAAAATTTTTTTCAGAACAGCTTTGGAGGGTTATATAGCTGGCTCAGAAAAATTGTATCGCACGGCAGACGGTGGAGTCACGTGGTCTACAGTTTACACCGAACCAACAGGTTCGAGAATTTCAACAATTACCGCTCCCGATGCTACCACTGCTTATGTTTCTACGGAACTCAATCTTGATATCGCTAAATCAGTGAACGGAGGATTAACTTGGGCTTCAACAGGCCAAACTCTCGCATCGCCACCTTATGGATCTTACTTTTTAAATAGTAATTCAGGATTTATCTGTGGGGGTAATGGAATCAATAGCGGATACATTGCTCAAACCACAAATGGCGGTGCTTCATGGAATCCAGCATATTCTGGTGTCACTTTGTGGTGCATGGATTTTCCCACGAATCTGATTGGATATTGTGGCGGATCAGGCGGAATAATCATGAAATTTAGTGGTCCAACTTATACACCTGAAATTCCTGCTCGATTTTTTTCAGCATATCCCAATCCGGCAA
>CAZBYM010000030.1:0-16727 GCA_964495745.1 uncultured Chryseobacterium sp.
GACTTTCTTCCGAAGAATGGCGAAGGATCATTTGCTTGTTGTGATATTTTTCGAGAACACCGAACTGCGTCGCTTTCTCGATACCAAACCGGAAACGATGCAGGAAATATATTACCAAACCATTGCGGAGAAATTTGCTTACGAGAAAAAACTCATCGTGCGTGAATTAGGTTTGTACGGAATTCATGCTGTATTTACGGCGCCGGAAAATCTCACCGTAAATACGATCAATAAATATTTGGAGTTGAAAGCGAGAGGTTTGATATAGTTGTATTTTTGAAAGATGAAAACATCTGCCCTTTTCGTCGTACTAGTATGTTTATTGACTGGTTGCGGAATGCAAAAAAGATTGTATCGTAACGGATATTATACAAATTGGAGCTACAGTGACAGAATTGAAAGCAGGTCAAGAAATGATAGCATGAGACTTCAGGCGCTGGAATTGTCCATAGAAACACCACGAAGTAGCTTTTTGCTGAGCAAAGAGCAAGTAAGCGATTCATTGGTAGTTGCTGTAGCAGGTGATGAATATTGTTTGAATAACAGCTCTGAAACGATTATCAGAAAGAGTCCCGAATTGAATGAAATGATGCAGGACACTAGTGCAGCAAAAAGCACTTATGAGTGGGTCATACCTGTGGCTGGAATTGGATTTACTATTTTCTCTGTGATTGCCGAAATAACTTTCGGCTGGTATGTTATTGCTGTTATTGCATTAACCGTTGGTATATGCTTAATTGTTTTCGGCTTCATAAGAATCGCTAAGTTTAGTAAAGCAAGAAAAATTAATAATGCAACACTTGTGTTTTGGCGGCAATGCTTAGTCTGGAGTGCCATCGCAATAAATGTTTTTAATTCCATATTTGCGATATTACTAAGTTTTTGGTTGGCTAGCATGTTGTTCTTCTAAAGTGTCAGATTCAAAAAAGGAAACAACATGTTCGGATCTAAGTGTGGTATGGAATTGCAAACAATTAGTCTAGTATTTATTAATTCGATCATGTTACATTTTTGAGTTGTTAATTGATCCATGAAATTTCTCGATTGTTAATTAGTTTATGCGCTTCTGTCTTCGAGTTCCGTTGAGACATGTTTCAATGGATGTGTTGCATGTGCAAATTATTACAATACCTCCGATATCCTCTTCCCTTCCGCACCGCCCCATTCCACAACAGTAAACCCGTTCCTGGAAAACGACTCTATTTTCTGCGGAAGAACTTTCTTCGCATCAATATCTTTTGCATCCGACCAAACCATAAACACACGGAAAATGTTTGCCGGTTTTGGAGTTACATCAAGCGTCGCAATGGTGTTGTATTCTTCGTTGAACATAAAGTGAATGTAGTTCGACTCATTCTCAATCATAAGCGGACACCAGAATGTGATGAAGTCTTGTCGTTCGCGAGGAGTTAGTCCCATGGTAGTAAGATTTGTCTCTAGAAAATCTGTTAAACTATCGCGACGTACAATGAATCCACTTTGAACATCAAACGAAGAATAATCGACAGGCGATTTACTATCCCAGAAGAGATAATCATATTCTTTTTCGCCTATGTGAATTGTTCCATCATGATCGGCAATAAAATCCCACCCATTATTGTATTCTGGATACGTGAAACCCAATTCACCTGCGACACTTAATTTCATGCTCACTTCTTGAGTCGATTCCGGATAAACATAAATCACAGGTTTAAACGTGTAGAAAATTTCTCGGGCAGCTTGAAAATTCACTTCCATGATCTGCACTTCTTTTGAAATGAATGCAATCGAGTCAGTCCAAATTTCGTAATGCCCGGTATTGTAAAACAAATTGAACAGGTATTTTCCATTTTTCAATGCGAGAGATGTTTTACCGTCCTTGTCGGGGAAAAGTGTTTTGTTTACTCCGTTGTACGACATTCGAATGCTATCATGGATGGGTCGGTTGGAAGAATCGCGAAAAACAAAATTGATGCGCGAGGCTTTATCCGGCATTCTTGGGTCAATGGTTTTGGAAACAATTTTCCATGCAGGTTCTTGTAAATCCCACTCAGGGTCATCTTTGGTGAAAGCGAATGCGATGAATATTATCGGGACGAGGAATAGTTTTTTCATTGCGTAAATTATTATCAATCGTATAAATGTATTACTTAATGTGCTTCATACTCATTTCTCGATTTTACCACGGCGGCACGGTGGTCACGGAGGATCGCTGCGCGATCTCGTTTCTCAAGTGCATCCCAATTTCTAAGCACTGCGCCGTGTTCGCCGTGCCGCCGTGGTAAGCCTTCCTGTCCGGCTGACTGGCGAAAGTTAGGTAATGAACGTACCCTACAACATGTCAGAAATAAATTCAGCGTTCGCGCCACCCCATTCAACAACAGAAAAACCTTCGCGATGAAACGATTCTATTTTCTGTTCGTGAATTGTAGCAGGATTAATTTCACTTGCATCGGACCAGATCATGTATACACGGAAGATGTGATCGGGCGTAGGAGTAATGTCGAGTGTTGCGATTGAATTGCATTCTTCATTAAACATGAAATGCACATAACTCTTTTCGCTATCCTGCATGAGCGGACACCAATAGGTGATGAAATCTTGCTGCTCACGTGGTGTTAGTCCCATTGCTGTCAGTTGCGTTTCAAAAAATCCGGTAAGGCTGTCTTTATTGACGATGAATCCAGCATGAATATCAGTTTTTGTAACGTCCAACTGCGATTTCGCATCCCAGAATAAATAGTCATATTCTTTTTCGTCCATATGGATTGTTCCATTCGGATCTGCTGTGAAATTCCAAGCTCCGTTGTATTTCGGATAGGTGAATCCAAGCTCTCCGAGCACATTCAGTTCGACAGAAACATCTTGTGTTTTTTCAGGATAAAAGTAAATCACGGGTTTGTCAACTTCCAGATACTTGAGGGCCTGATGAAAAGTAACTTCCAGTCCGGTGAGACAACCGCCTCTGATGTCGATAGAATCGGTATAAATCTCAGAATATTCAGAATTGTAATAGAACTGAAATTTATTTTTTCCTGGTTTGATGGAGAGGAACGCTTTTCCGCTGGAATCAGGATGTACTGTAAACTGTGTTCCGTTGCTGGACATTAAAATACTGTCGGAGATTTTCTTTCCTTCCTGAGTAAGGAAAATAAGTTCAACCATTGCTTTGTGGATGGCCAGTCCGGGTTGCTTCCTGGAGAATGTCACTTTGTATTCCAAAGGAGATTTCCCACTCTCGCGTGGAATATCTCCAAAAGCGAATAAAAGGAGTAGGGCAGGAGCTAATAGAAAATACCTCATGATTTTTTGATTCTATGTTTATTATTAGACGTTTCAATTTCTGCTCCGCCCCATTCAACAACGGAAAAACCTTCGCGGTTGGTGGATTCTATTT
The DNA here is from genome assembly GCA_964495745.1 of uncultured Chryseobacterium sp. Lineage (GTDB taxonomy): Bacteria > Bacteroidota > Bacteroidia > Palsa-965 > Palsa-965. Next base: position 3,377 of record CAZBYM010000030.1, read on the forward strand.
TCTGTTCAAGAATATTTTGTGCGGAAACTAGTGAAGCGTCAGACCAAATCATCTGCACTCGGAATACATTATCAGGCTTTGGTGAAATATTCAGTGACGCAAAAGAATTGCATTCATCATTGAATAAAAAGTGAATAAAGTGTTTGTCATTCTTCGCCATGAGCGGAACCCAGAACGTAATGAAATCCTGTTTCTCGCGAGGAGAAAGTTTCATTTCCGTCAATTTTGTCTCGAGAAACGACGTGAGACTATCATGATCCACAACGAATCCTGTTTTAGAATCGAACGTGTTCATGTTTACTTCAACTTCAACATCCCAGAAAAGATAGTCGAATGATTTTCCTTCCGAAAGAATTGTTCCGTCTGGATTTGCTGTGAAATTCCATCCTGTTGCCGCGTTGTAATGTGGATACGTAAATCCAAGCTCTCCTTTTACATCAAGCTTAATGTTGATTGTTCGTGTAATATCCGGATAAACATATATTACTGGCTTTTTTGTAACCGTTGGCACAAACGAATTGTGAAACTGAACTGCAATTCCGGTGAGATGACGTTTTTTGATCTCGATTGAATCGCTGTAGACTTCATAATGATCGTTGTTGTAGTAGAATTGAAATTTGTATTTGCCCGCTTTGAGTAATAGCGTGGCGTGTCCGGTTGAATCCGGATAAAGAGTTTTTAGTTTCCCATTGTACGACATTGTTATGCTATCAGTAACAGCTGCGTATCGGATGTCGGATTTGAACTCAAATTTTACTTTTGCTTGGTCGCCGGTTAAAGTTGAGACTGGTATACAGAATTGCACCGAGCAGTTTGGCGGAAGCGCTTCGCGATCTTTTGGATTAGTGAAGGCGAGTAACAAGAGTAGGAGTGGGGCACATACGAAGTATTTCATTGGTGATTTAGTTTTGATGATTCGCCTGCGGCGGGCTTACCACGGCGACACAGCGTCGCGGAGAAAAAACTGCTTGGAAACAAAACCCACGAGTGCACGGTGTTATCGCTAAAGCGATTTGTTGTTGCGCCTGCGGAAAGCCTACCACTGAGCTTTTCTTTTTTTACCACGGCGGCACGGCGGTCACGGCGGATCGCTACGCGATCGTGTTTCTCAATTGTTTTCCAATTCCAAAGCAATGCGCTGTGACCGCCGTGCCGCCGTGGTAAGCCCGCCGCAGGCGCCACAATGGGAATCAAGTTCACCGGTTGTCGCATGGCTTACAATAAGTCAGAAATAGTTGCAGCCTCTGATCCACCCCATTCAACAACACTGAAACCTGAACGTTGAAACGATTCAATTTGTTGTTCTGCGAGATTTGATTTATCCATTTCATTTGCGTCAGCCCAAACCATGAACACACGAAAAACATGATCGGGAGTTGGTGTTATTTTCAGCGAAGCCATCGTATCATATTCTTCATTGAACATGAAGTGAACATAACTCTTTTTATTCTCTTGCATGAGCGGACACCAGTAGGTAATAAAATCTTGTCTCTCGCGAGGAGAAAGTCCCATGCTCGTGAGTTTCGCCTCAAAGAAATCGGCTAAACTATCTTTGTCAACAATGAAACCGGTTGTCAAATCAACTTCGTTCGGATTAATTTTCGATTCTCCATCCCAGAATAAATAATCGTATTCTTTTTCATTCATGTGTATCGTGCCATCCGGATCAGCAACAAAATCCCAACCGTTCTCATAAGCAGGATATGTGAATCCAAGTTTCCCGGCAAACTCAAGCTGAATGTTTACATGTTGAGTGGCATCCGGATAAACGTAGATCACAGGTTTTGCTGGGCTTACTTCGATCCACACATAATCGAACACGAGGAGAATTTCGGTGACACAACCACCTTTGATCTCAACAGAGTCTGAATAAATTTCCTGATGCGATGAATTGAGAAAAAACTGAAATGCATACTTTCCCGATTTGAGGCTTAGGGAAACTTGACCAAGGCTATCAGGTCGTAACGTTGCCAAAATTCCATTGTAAGACATCCGCACAGTATCGACAACTATTGCGTTCAGGCTTGTTGACAATTTGAAATTTATCTTTGCCTGATCTTTCTTTACAGTCGCATCTTTCTTGCACGACGTAATGTTAAACTGATTGGGCTGTTGTTCACTATTAGCAGGAGAATTCCCGAATGAAAATAGAATGAACAAGAGTGGAAGTAGAATGAGATATTTCATAAGAAGAAAGTTTCGGGTTTCGGGTTACGAGTTCCGGAACTTCAAACTCGAATCCCGAAACATTTTTACTGATTATTGAAGATCTGAAATATTTTCTGCCTGTGCACCGCCCCACTCAACAACAGTGAAACCTTCGCGCGAGAAGCTTTCTATTTTTTGGTCTTTCAGATGGTCAGTATTCATGTCAGCAGCGTTGTTCCAAACCATGAACACACGGAACATATGATCAGGAGCAGGTGTAACTTTCAAACCTGCAACAGAACCATATTCCTCACTGAACATAAAATGTACGTAATTGTTTTCATTCACTAACATTTGAGGAACCCAATACGTGATGAAATCTTGCTGTTCACGCGGATTTAGTCCCATCGCTGAAAGTTTTTCTTCAAAAAATTGTGTCAATGAATCGTTGTTCACCACAAAGCCGCTGTTCAAATCAACGTTGTCGTAATTCACATTCACTTCACCATCCCAGAACAAGTAATCATATTCTTTGTCGTTCAAGTGAATGGTGCCATCAGGATCTGCAACGAAATTCCAGCCAGAGTTATATGATGGATAAGTGTATCCGATTTTTCCATTCACTTCCAATTGAATATTCACTGACATTGTTTTGTCTGGATAAACATAGATCACTGGTTTTTCGGCAACGTCAATCGACATGGAATATTCAAAATCGAGACGTATTCCCGTGCGATAGCCAGGTTTCAGTTTGATAGAGTCTGTGTAAATTTCATGATGATACTCATTGCAAAAAAACTGAAACGCATAGTTTCCGCTTTTCAGATTGAGTGATGCTTTTCCGTTTTTGTCCGGGAATAATGTCACCGGAATTTCGTTGTACGACGCAAGAATGCTGTCAGTTATTGGTGATCCGCTTGAATTAATAAACGTAAACTCCGCTCGGGATTGTCCGTTGACGAGGCTCGCATCTGCTTTTTGATATGTGATTTCATATCGCAAAGGCGACTTTTCAGTTTCTTGGAGATCGGTGAAAGCAAAGGCAAGAATCAGGCAAGGTGTTAAGAAGAGGATTTTCATTTATGTGATTTACAGATGAGATGCTTTGTTATGATGGAATCCATAAAAGGAGATTGGATTTTTGGTATTGTTTGGTGGTAAACTTTGTGTGGCAGTGGTGGTGCTTTTCTTACGTGTTCATTTCTCCCCCAAAGGGTGTACCTTTTGGGGGATAAATCTTTGTTTTCAGGCCAAAAATGAAGGTCATCGCTCACTCGCAGATATATTTCTATTCTTGGTTCTCAACGAATCGAACTCGTCCAAATCAATCTTTTTTTGGAACAATTTTGTCTCCGCCGGATATTTCACCAATTTCTCCTTAGGACGTACAGGTCGTCTTTCAAATCCGCCGCCACAATTCGGGCAAACATTATCCAAAAGGTCGTTCACACATTCTGAACAAAAAGTACACTCAAACGAACAGATCATAGCTTCTGTACTATCAGGCGGAAGAAGAGTTCCGCAGTGTTCGCAATTGGGTTTTAGAAGTAGCATAGAAATGAATTGTCGGAGATTTGTCTACTTCTTAAAGGTAAGATTTTGTGTTCATCACTGCTATGAGTAATGGTATTCAAACTTATCCTTTGCAGCAATTGCTTTGATTGGAAATTGACTCCGGCCACCACTCGGAATTCCCTAGCTTTACGTGTGCGGATTTTATAGCAACCCCGCTTCCAAAACTCGAATCACTTCTTCATGAAAAAATTGCTTCTTTTCCTGCCGGTTTTATTGCTTTGCAATACGGCGAGCGCTCAGACAAATCCCGGCGATACAATTGTTATTCAAACTTTCACGTTTGGATCTCCACAAGATGCCTGGTTTGTTTTCCCTTCTGATACGATGCGGTATGAGAAGATCATCATGAAGTATAAATTGAAATGCAATCCAGCGCAAACTCCGAATTGCGGAGAGTGGGATTACCTTACAAATACTTACGTGTATGACCACACCGGATTACTTGATTCGTCAATTGTAATTCAACCTATGCTTACTGTGAATGGTGCAACTCCGGATAGTATTGCATATTCAAATTCACCAACGTTTACGTACGATTCGTTGTATCAATATTTCATTGTCCACACATCGACAACTTCGGTTGTGAATTCTACAGTAGGTGCCGGAGTGACTTCTTCGAATTCTCCTTTTGGCGCTTCAAACTCTGTTTCACGAAGTCAGTTTCTTTGGAAAGCATCTGAAATGACTTCTGCCGGCGTTACTGCAGGAAATATTACAGGTTTGCAATTCTATTTGAATTCTCTTGGTGGACAAATGCGCAATCTTACAATTCGCATGCAAACTACTGTGCTTGATTCATTGACAAACGCAACTTTTACCAATTCAGGTTTTACAAATGTTTATTCTCAGAATACACAATTTAGTTTAACGGGATGGAACAGTCTTCAACTTACGACACCATTCAACTGGGATGGAATTTCCAATGTACTTGTTGAAGTAACATTCGATAATCTTCAGGATGCGACAGACAATGTTATCGCAGCTGATACAACTTCACTTTTCAAATCTTCACTGGTGAATGCAGGTTCTGATCGCGCAATAAGCGCATCTCCTGGAGGGCATGTTGATCTTCCTTTGAACTCCGGAGTTGCAGCGATTGATTCGTTCATTACAGTTTCTTTCTGGTCGTATGGTGATCCTTCTTTGCAGCCACAAGATGGAACTTGTTTCGAAGCCTATGATTCATTGAATCAGCGCGTGATTAATGTTCATTGTCCGTGGAGTAACAGCAATGTTTATTGGGATGCAGGAAATTCAGGTGGCTCATCTTATGATCGAATTAATAAACCTGCAACCGTTTCCGAAACTGAAGGACAATGGAATTACTGGTCGTTTACGAAAGATGTTTCAACAGGTTCAATGAAAATTTATTTGAATGGAGTTCAGTGGCACACTGGAACTGGCGCTGTTCGCACAATGGAAGGCATCACGCGCTTTCGGTTGGAGCAGGGACAATGGGGAGGATCGCAATCGTACGCAGGAAGAATGGATGAGTTTACTGTCTTCAATAAAGTTTTGTCACCTGCAGAAATTGTTGCGTACATGAATTCACCGATCACTCCTGCTGATCCAAACTATGCAAATCTTGTTTTGCATTTCAAGTGCGACGATGGAAATAACGTAACCATTTCTGATTCCGCCTCCGGAAGTCACGGTGATGGTGTTTTGTCGGGAGTGCAGAATGCATTGAAGCCATCTTCAGAACTCACAACAAATTTTGTAGAATCCAAGATTCGTCCGCAGATAATTTTTGAGCAGGGAGTTTACACTTCCTATATTGATTCTGTTATTGTAATCGATTCTGTTCTCAACATTCCATTTCAAGTAATGGTTTTCAACGATTCACTTGTCAATGTCGGAATCGCGACAGACACTATCGTTGGCTGGCCTGTTGCAACAAACGCAATTGCTGACAGCACAATTTATCAGGATGCGTATGATTATTTCAACGTGTTCCCGGAAGTAATTCGTTACGAGCTTGCTCGCTACATCACGCCTTACGGAAATGGACTGAGTCTTGGAACGGGTTGGACATGGACGTTTGATGTAAGTGATTATGTTACGTTGTTGAGTGATTCAGTTCATCTAACTGCAGGAAATTGGCAGGAGCTGCTCGAAGTACAGTTTCTCATGATTGTTGGAGTTCCTCCGCGCGATGTTATCAGCATTGAAAATATTTATATTGGTAATTTCGATTATGGACATGTCAATGATCCGATTGAAAGTCATTTGATTCCGATGACAACGAATGTTCCGTCCGCTGCAGCTGGAGCAAGATGGAAATCACGTGTTACCGGACACGGAATGGATACACCTTCTAATTGCGCGGAGTTCTGTCCGAAGAATCATTACTACTACGTGGATAGTGTACTTCAATATACTCAGCTTGTGTGGAGAGACAATTGCGATTTGAATCCTCTTTATCCGCAGGGTGGAACTTGGGTGTATGATCGTGCGAATTGGTGTCCGGGCGCTGAAGTTTGGACGTATGATTTTGAAATTATGTCTGCCGTAACTCCGGGAACAACGGCGACGCTAGATCATAATGTTCAGGCGTACACCAACAATGGTGAGTGGAGTTATTACCAGATCGAAGATCAAGTGGTTTATTATTCAGCACCAAATTTTTCACTTGATGCTTGTCTTGAGAACATTATTTCTCCAACTACCGATCAGATGTGGGCACGCAAAAATGCGGTTTGTATGAATCCGGTGATTGTGATAAAGAACACAGGATCTACAACGCTCACATCATTAACGATCACGTACGGAATGGGAACTTCAGTTAACACATTCGTTTGGACAGGAAGCCTCGCGTTTCTTGACACGGCGTGGGTAACATTGCCACCATTCACTTGGGTTACCGCCGCAACGAATTTTACGGTTACGTTGAGTGCGCCGAATGGAGGAACAGATCAGTATGCGTACAATAACTCGCGAACTAATCCATTTACATACCCACTCGTTATGCCAGCATGGTTTGTGATTGAATTCAAAACAAACAATTACTGGCAGGAAAACGGGTATGAATTGAAAAACAGCGCTGGTGTTATTGTGCATTCGAGAAGTGGTGCTGCTGCGAATACAACGTACAGAGATACAGTTCTTCTTCCCTACGATTGCTACGAATTCAGAATGTGGGATAACGGAGAAGATGGTTTATCGTGGTGGGCGAACACTGCTCAAGGATCCGGGTTTATTCGATTCAAGAGTGCGTGGAGTGTGCAAACATGGAAGTCATTCGGGGCAGATTTCGGAGGAGAGGTGTATTGCCAGTTCACCGTTGGATTAACAAACGGCACGAATGATTACATCATGACCGAACAAAATGAATTGAATGTTTATCCGAATCCAACTGAAGGACATGTGTTCATTGATTTCAATCTGAGTAAACGTCAGGATGGAATTGTTCAAGTGTATGATCTTCTTGGCAACGTTGTGTATTCGTATCCATTCAAATCGTCAACTGCAGAAAGTGTTGAAGCGGATCTTTCATTTCTTGCACCTGGAATGTATATGGTTGCGCTTACAACAGAAGAAGAAACTATTACGAAAAAATTGTTGATTAATTAAGAATCCGTTTCAACCGAAAAAGGGCTGGTAAATAATGTTCACCTGCCCTTTTATTTTTTTTGTACTAGTTTGGAATCATTCATGCATAATTCGAATCCGAACTTTTTGCATTCCTGTCCATTTCTGTCACATATTCTGAGAGTTCTTTTGTGAATCTATCCAGCTCAAGTGCACTTGTTTTCAGATGTTGAAGAATTTTGTTTTTTTCTTCTTCGCCCAACACTTCTCCGCTATCAAGGATATTCATGAGCCCTAGACAAGAGACCACTGGTTTTCGAACTTTATGCGAAGTCATAAACATCATTTCTTCGAGTCCGCGCACATACGTTTCCTTCCTCTCTTCTGCATGTTTTCGTTCAGAGATCGGCATTCTGAGTGAAAGATACCGATGGTTTTTTCCGTCTTCATCCTTAATAGGCACAATCACTGTATCGACCCAATAGTACGAGCCGTCTTTCGCTTTGTTGCGAACTTCATTGTGCCACGTTTTTCCGGAAGTAATTGTTAACCACATATCAGCAAAAAAACCCGGAGGATGATAACCTGAATTCAGTATTCGGTGGTTTTTCCCGAGCAATTCGCCTGCGGAGTACTTGGAAATTTCACAAAACATTTCATTCGCATGAATGATATTTCCGTGCAGATCCGCGATAGAACAAATTATGTTACAATCAATAGCATTCTGAAATGCAGAAAGTACCTGCAGCAATTCGTCGTTGGTTTTGCCAACAAAATCAAATGGACTCATAGTAAAACACTGATGTTATTGAATAAAATTTCATCAGGCCCCCCGGATGAATGGGGACGAAACTAACTAATTGTCCATAAATGTCCAAATGATAAATGTATCAACACCCTAACACAGATTTCTTTGCACATTCTGCCAGCTTCCTCCGTTATGAACTTCTACAAATCCCCGGCCTTTCAAAATATTTTTTGCAGAAGCGCTTCACACTCCCGAAGCACAGCAAGTAATTACAGGAACATTTTTGCTTTTTTATTTACTAAGATTCTTGTGTAGCGTGTTAAGGGGAATGTTTATCGAACCTTTGATGTGTACATTGGCGTTTTCTGCAGGACTTCGAACGTCAACAATTATTGCCTCGCGATTTACCAAAGCAGCAAAATCGATTTAGGGCCCGAGTCCTAAAAGTTGTTTGATCGTATCAATCATGAATGATATTTTTATTTTTCAAATTAACAGGGCTTTATGGATTACGATTATTCGCTTCTATTGATGTGGAATCTAATGCCAGCTTCGATTTGAAAAATTCCAGTTGACGTTTTTCCTGATAAATTTTGTGTTTGGTTGATTACCGCTTCTGTGGAAGGGGAATAGTAATAAGGTGTATATCCTAAAGCAAAGTTTGGGGCAAATGATATTTTTCCTGCCAGAGCAAACTCATAACCTATTTCGCAATGCAACTGCCCGCCAATTCCGAGACCTTTCACTCTTGAGCCATCTGAAAGGTAGGCCTCTCCATCTATTTTTCGAAAAACTCCACCAAGAACTGCACTGATGCTGAAGTTGCCGTAATACCCATTTTCATTTTCGCTTGGCGCGAAGTGAAGTAAGTAGCCTGGTGTCACAAGATGAGCGACGAGAAGATTGTTGAGATTTGTATTCTCTACGCTGCTTCTGTACATATTGTATCCGAGACTAAAACCATGATGAAAATTTCCCGTTGAACTTCCGAACCAAGATGTAGTAATTGCAAAGCCATGTTGAATAAGTGGTTGCTTGTTCTCAAGAAACGGACGACTGAAGTTGTATGTTTGAATTGCTTTGTCCCATTGTGGAGCATAGCAATACGAGTAGGCGGCGCCAAAACTAAACGCTTGAGAGAAAATCGGGCGACATGTCGCCAACATGAGAAAACTCAATAAGATATTTCTCATCGTTGTATGCTTTCTAAAATCCGGATAACTTCTCTATATCCTGTTTCTACAGCCCCATGCACGGATTGATGATCTCCATTGATATTCATCGCTTCGCCTCCGAAAAAGAGTTTATCATCTACAGGATTTGAAGCAACTGTTCTCGCATCATTCATACCAATTGTACTATAAGAATACGCACCTTGAATATAAGGATGCGTTGTCCAGTTTTCAACATGTCCGGCAATATAATTCGCACTAGCTTGCCCAGCGAACATCGTATCAAGTTCACCAAGAAGCGCATTGATGATCGCGTTGTCTGTGCCCAACGCGGAAAGACTCGCTGCTTGATTTCCCATGACGAAAGCGAGGAGAATATTGTCGCTACCGGTTTTGCCGACACTTTCATCAGCATAGGCTCCACAAATTGCCCCGCCAATAATATTCTGGTCATAAAATTTGGCGCTGAATTTCAGAAATACTTTCATTCCTGCTTCCATTCCAATTTTTGAAAAGGCGAGCGTTTTTTCTGAAGGTAGTGCAGGAACAAATTGAATCAGGTTTTGTTTCAGAATCGTGATTGGAACAGTGATGATGACTTTGTCTGCTGAATATGTAGTGTTATTTACATCCGTAACTACAACTCCATTTCCGCTGTAATCTATTTTACTGACTGGAGTGTTCAGTAGAATGTTTCCAATAATTCCAGGAACCACGTTTTGTTCAAGCAAATCAAAGAAGGAAATTTTGAACTTGAAATCGTCGTCGCCTGAAATCCAGTTTTCTCCTTCGAAATAATTCCAGTAGGCAGAAATATTATCGGCTGACGCACCAAAATCTCCTGCTATCGCTTCAACAATGTTGTCATATTCCGAACCAAATCCTTGTTGCACCGCGTATTCAGCGAAGGAAACATCAGGCAAATCTTCTGTTTCAAACATTTCTAGAAGATCACCAGCAGGAAGGTCGGCCACGATTTGATTGTTCAACCAATATCTTATTTCTGATTGATCGTGTGTTATTTCAGTTTGCGTTTTGGTAACCAGGTCGCCAAGAATGCTGTTCTTGCCATGAAGCCATTGCGCGCCTCGATCAAGTGGATAGTCTGCGAAGCCATTGAGAGTTCCCATTCTCCCTCCGTAAGTTGATGACGCTTCAAGAATCTGAAAATCGATCCCTTTCGATTTGAGAATATACCCGGCGTAAAGTCCTGCGGCGCCGGCGCCGATGATAATTACTTTTCCATCATAGGTGATGTCTTCGTATAGCGTTTCTTTCCTACACGATGTCAGGAATGAAGGAAGCAAAATACCACTAAGAGAAAACAGCGCTGTTTGTTTAATAAATTTTCGGCGATCCATTTAGTGTTTCCGTTGTTTATTATTTATGGATTACTGTTTAGTGCGAATCTACTCAGTTGTCGAAATCAGATTTGAATTCCAATCACACAGATGTCATCCAGTTGTTCCAATTGACCTTGCCATTCAGCGAGTGCTAAATCAAGTTTGTTTTTTTGTTCACTCAATGGGAGACTGGAATTACGCAACAATAATTGTTTAAACGCTTTATACTTTAGTTTCTTTCCATTCGGCCCACCAAATTGATCGGAATACCCATCAGAAAAAAGATAAATCATATCACCATTCTCCAGTTGTATTGAATGGTTAGTAAATGGTGTTGCGCCAGAATACTTTCCTACAGGTTGTTTGTCCGGCTTGACTTCGATTATTTCGCCTTGACGAATAACGATCAGCGGATTATTAGCGCCAGACCATTGCATCATTTTCGATTTCATATTAAGCGCACATAATGAAATGTCCATTCCGTCAGTAACTTCCTCTTCGCTTCGTTCAAACTCGTGGATAATAATTTCTCGCGACTTATCGAGTATGCGCGAAGGTTCAGTCAAGCCGAATTCTCGAACACTTCTTCCTAGCGCGTTGTTGCATACTACACTAACCATTGCTCCCGGAACTCCATGGCCCGTACAATCGGCGGCTGCGACTAAAACGTTTTCTCCGGATTTCTCAATCCAATAAAAATCTCCTGCTACAATATCTTTGGGCTTATACAAAATGAAAGTATTCGGCAATAACGATTTCACAAGGCTATCAGGCGGAAGTATTGCAGCCTGTATTCTTCTCGCGTATGTGATGGAATCCGTTATCTCTTTGTTCTTGATTGCCATTGATTCCCGTTGTTCAATCACGATACTTTCAAATTCCCGATTAATTCCGATAAAATAAAAACCGATCATGAAACACATCAACAAGGAAATAAACAGAAAGATGGTGGAAAAAATAAATATCAAATCTTCAGACAACAGCAAAGACGGGGTGACATAATCAAACATGAACTGTTGTGCCACGAAGAATGCAGTAGTGATCACGAAACTGAGAATCCGTTCGCTTTTTGTTTTGAAAAGTATAACACCTAGCAGCACGAGAGGAATTAGCGTCACGTTGTTGTGAACGTGTTTTCCTGCAATAAGTCCTGCGCCGATAATCAGAATGTTACCAATCAGAAACATATAATATTTTGCAGTTCTGAAGAGACGGAAATAGTGCAGCGGAAATGGGACCATGAAGCAGATCAGCATTAAAAGCACTACATAGATGGCGGAATATCCGTTCAGATAAATTTCCAGAGGGATGTACGCAATAATAATGAGTGGCAGAAGTGCCAACATCCTGTTGAGGAAAATGACTTCACGGAAGTTTTGTACGCCTTCATTTTCACGTAGTCCTAGCCGTGATATTTTATTCCACAAAAAAGTGATCTTCTTCAGCATTTTGGTCGAGACGGAAAAGATAAAGAAGATTTCAGAGCAAGTGTAGGTGAAATTGAATTTTGTTCATCCAAACTGCAATTGCAGAATAGAAATCCGGAACTAAACTCACTATTCAATTCCTGTCAATAGAATTGGCAATCTATGTCTGAACTACTTCGCCTTCATTTTATTCCCTTTAGGATCATGAGTTAATTCAGCAAGTCCAAGTTTTTCCATGAGAGGAGGAACATACATTCCAAATCTTCCGCGGAGTCCTTTTTTTAGTCCGTACCAACCGCCAATAGGATTTTTTGGAGAACGACCCCAAGCTTCAACAGTTCCTTCCTTTGTAGGTTTTTGTTCATCTGCACTTCCGAGTTCCATCCAATCGCCATGCTTCTTTAGCATCGCTTGTAAATCTTTCAGGCAACGGTAATCATAATGCAATACGGTTTTACCTACCGTGCAGACGAGAATTTCTTTGCCGTCTTTCTCGTCTTTGTGCATTGTGAATTCTGAAGTCAAGGGCGGAGTTTTCAACTTCCAAGGATTTTCTTTGGTACCCGATTCTTTTGCCATACAAATTGAATTTTATTATTTTACAACACGTTTATAACTAACAATTAAAAATTTTCCGTCCGGCGGTTTTGCCATGCTGATGAAAATTTCATTATTATTTTCTGAAAACCATCCAATATCAAATGCTTGTTCCTTTCCATCTGCGAAAAGCATGAGCTGACGATTTCCTTTCATTTTGGTTGCAATATTTTCTTTAGTGATTCGAATTGTAAATGGTAACGTGTAGGGGAATGTTTTTTGAACTATTCCATTTCCATCGTAACCACTATCATATTCTGTGACAAGTGTCCATGTTCCAATCAAACAATCAGGATTAATGGTTTTCTTCTTGAGCCGCGCAATAATTTTCTCATCAACTGTATCTCTAATATACTTGCGGAGATAATATCCGGCTCCAAATGATTTGCTTTGCGGCTCTTCATAAATCGTCAACGTATCGTTGTATAATTCAAGCAACGATCGGGTTGGCTTTTGATTCGGGACATAAGTGATCAATATGGAATCTCCGCTCAGCTTAAATCCGCATCGGTTAACCAACTCACATGGATAGTTATACTCGAGCAGACTATCGCCCTCAAAAATTACTGTTTCGGGAGTGCTAAAATGAAATGGACCAACTTCATCGTGGTTTTCCATTGACTGGCCGTCGTGAATACTTTGCACACAAGTCCAAGTGCCGCGTAAATTTTCAATCAGCACAGGCAGCGAGTCTTTCTTGATGAGATGGGCGCGTGAATAACGATTCTGTGCGTTAATGGAAACGCCAGTGCTGAAAAATAAAAGTATAACAACAAGAAATCTGAGCATGCTATTTGTTTTCACGATATA
>CAZBYM010000031.1:0-16679 GCA_964495745.1 uncultured Chryseobacterium sp.
AAAATCTGCTTGATCCGAGTCCTGAGCCTGTCGAAGGGCGCGTTCCTATTTTTTGTTGTGCAGGAAAAAATAATTGAAACTGATACACTACCAACTCTTGCAACGGCGGTGCAATCCACATACTATTTGTACTTTTACTACGATGTGTAAAAAAATCACGCTGATATTCCTGTTATTCTTCGTCGGCGTTGGCGTACATGCACAATCTCTTGATTTTCTCGGAATGAAGGGCATAAGTTTCGGAATGAAGCTAGAGTTGCTGGAAGGTCGAGAGCTTTTGATGGACACCTCTTCTTCTTATACTGATACTGCGCTGTATTTGAAGAATACCAGATGTCATATGTATCACAGGCCATCTGAAAATCTTCAGCTTAGGGGGTTTATTGCCAAACATATTGAATACGAATTCTGTGATAACGAACTCGGATACGTATTTATTTATGTGAGCGGAAAAACAGAAATCAGTAATGCTCTCGCTACACTGAAAATTCATTTTCCAAAAATGAATTGTGGCAAAAATGTTCCTCTAGGCACTTGCTCGCTTCTCGATACGCACAATAGAAAGTTGCGAATGATCGTAAAGATTGATCAGAAAACGAATGAGATGAATTTGGTTTTGATACCAAGGAAATCTGCGAAGTGAACAGTTGTTAGTATCAGTAATCAGTGTCGGAAGTCAGTCAACTCGTGAGTAGGATAGAACTCGTCTAAGCAGAAGCAACTGACTACTGAAGACTGCCACTGACAACTTTAATCTATCGCTTTCCCGTAGAAATTATTCTGAATCAATTCCTCAAGCGTTTTGCGTTCGCCATTGTAGACAGCTGTGATCCATGCGTCCTGAATGCCTTTCTTGATGCACACCTGACGGAAAACTTCAGCTTCACGAATAGTTTTGAATTCCTTCAGTGTAAATCGAGTAATTCCATCCGGATAAGCTTTGATTTCCGCTGCACCAAACTCCGCCAACTGTGGATATTTGAAATTTTCCGGATGACGATATGCGCCGATCTGAACTTTATAAATTATTCCAGTGTTGCAATGATTGCCTGTTACTTTCAGGAATCGATTGTAGACCGCTGTGTCATTCAAAGATTTTCCTTTGAACCAGGAAAGATCAAGTGGATCGCTGCTGCATGGTGGCGCGGCAAAAAACTCTTCAACTGTTTTACGCTGCCCGAAGAAGAAAATTGTCACAAGCGATTTCATTGCAAGACTATCCTTTGAAATAAGATAGCGCTTGTAATCTTCCGCTTCTTTTAATGTATTCCACGGACCAAGTGTATAGCGAATTGTTCCATCAGGATACGTTTTCTTCTCAACAGGTCCATATTGCTCCCAATATTTTCTATCGAACTGTGTCGAATCTGTGACCGTTCCAATTTCCAATTTGTAGGTCAATCCATCGGCTTGGAATGTTCCTTTATCCTCAACAATTTTGTCATAGCCTTCTCCGCTTGATTCAGGAGTAGTTGTTTTCAGAGTTCCCGTTTTGCCTTTGATCAATTGTGTTTCTACTCGAGGAACGTATCCTTTACGCCGATACTCTGTGCGATACAAAGAAGGAATTGTTTGGCGTTGCCCATTTTTTACAACTACAACTTCGGAAGTTGTTGCAATAAGTGAATCTTTTGTGTTGATACGAGTACGATACAATTCCGCATCCAGCAAAGTTTTGAAAGGTCCGACAGAATACCGAACATACCCTTCCGGAGTTTTTGTTCGCGTAATAACGCCCATGCCTTTGAACTTTGTAGAATCAAAATCGGCAGGATTCTCAAACGTTCCCAATTCAACCATGACAGTTGTACTTGTGTCGTAATCGGAACCGTGTTTTTTCAGCATCTGCTGATACATACGCTGCTCGTACACCTGATCGTTTTGTTCTTCCTTAATTTTCTTAAGCTGCTGATCGAGTTTCACCTGCAAAACATCATTCGAATCGGCAACCATTGGCCGTATATGTGCCATCGAATCGCCAGGAAGTGAATCGCGTGTGAAATTGTAATCTTTATTCACCTGAACATACGTGTCAATGCTTTTTACGTTCACGTATTCAAACATTGTTTGTTCGCCTTCCACTTCAATAGCCACCTTATACGTGTTCCCTGGTTTCAAAGCGATGAGATATTTTCCGCTAGAGGCATTCGAATGATACTCGCCATATTGGTTTCCCGTCAATGAATCCGTCACATTGATTTTCGAATCAACCGGATTTCCGTTCAGCGTAACAAATCCAACAACCAGCGCAAGAATGGGAGGCTCTCCCTGAAAACCAGGAGTTACTGTATAAAGATCCTGCTGTCCGAAACCATCCTTGTTATCTGAAGAATAATACGCTGTTCCGCCATCTGCAGAAAGCACATAGTAACGTTCGTCCGCTGGTGTATTGATTGGATATCCAAGATTAGTCGGAACACCCCATACACCGGCCACTTGCTTCGAGTAGAAAAGGTCGTAACCGCCCATTGACGAGTGGCCTTCCGAACTAAAGAAAAGGTGAATTCCATCCGGGTGAATATGCGGAGCGTCATCGTTGAATGGAGTATTTACTGAAGGCCCAAGATTTTGAGCAACTCCCCACGAACCATCAGATTGTTTTCGCGAAACATAAATATCGCGCCCACCTAAACCACCCGGGCGATCACTCGCGAAATACAGCAATTGACCATCGCCTGAAAGCGAACAACTGCCCTCCCAGAATTTCGTGTTAATGTTTGGGCCAAGTCGTTGCGGCAATGTCCAATCGTTACCAACCAACGAACTCTGAAAAATATCGCCTCCATCCTTCGTTGTGCTTTTGAAAATGAATAGGATTTGTCCATCATTTGACAAGGCTATACTTGCGTCATGCGCGTTTGTATTCAAAGTGCCAATCGCTTCGGGACTTAACCAACGATCGCCAACACGTTGCGACATCATGATGTCCTCATAATATTCTCCTGATGTATCGGGACGAAATTTCCCATCTTGCAATCCACCAGTACTTCTTGGTCCTCGATACGTAAAAATCAACGTGCTTTCATCAATAGTAATAACCGGAACATATTCTCCAGCGTCTGTATTCACATCACCACCAACATTTCGAATATCAACTTCTGCAGTATCGTTGATAATCTTCTTCGCGCTTTCACAATAGGAAATATATTGTCTGATTTCCTGTGCGCCTTTTGGTTTCAGTTCAGGATCATTCAACGCAATCTCGAAAGCTCTGATCGCGTCATCAAATCTATAGTTGAGGTGATAGGCCCGACCCAGAAAAAAATCGACTTGGTCAAGTCCCGGATCCATCATTCGTGCTTTCTCCAGTTCTACAACTGATTTCGCACGCTCATCCTGCTTATATAAGTAGCAAATGCCAAGTCGATAGTGGTAAAAAGGATTGAGCGAATCTAAGTTTACGAGGTCGCGATAATAACCCAGAGCACGGAGATAATTTTTCTCTCCATAAAAATACTCCGCGTTCTCTGCTAACTTTTCTTCCTGCTTTTCCTTGTTTTTATCTCTTTTTTGAGCGAAAATCAAGGTTGGGGTTAACAGCAAGAAAATAATTAATACAGCATGCCTCATGCCTATCATACCGCTAAAATCTAAAAACCATGTAAGCAACGACATCTACCGGGCTCGTACTTACAAACACGGTTTAGTTAATAACCGCAAAGAAGCTGATCAATGTTATTTGTTTTCATGGACAAAAAATCATAGGCCTATGGCTGATAATCTCCGAACATCAAAGCGTGGAACATACCGCAAAATTTTGTCTCATAATCTTGTGCTCGACAACGCGTCAAATCAGATTGATTTGATTTTCTTTACAAAAATAATCACGCAATTATGAATTTTTTAGACCCGGAATTAGAAAACTACGCCTCATCGCATTCATCTC
The DNA here is from genome assembly GCA_964495745.1 of uncultured Chryseobacterium sp. GTDB lineage: Bacteria > Bacteroidota > Bacteroidia > Palsa-965 > Palsa-965. The sequence goes on from CAZBYM010000031.1 coordinate 3,887, forward strand.
CCGAACCGGAATTGCTCGCGGAACTCACTCGCGAAACACATTTGAAAACTACGATGCCGCGAATGCTGTCCGGACATTTGCAGGGAAGATTTCTAATCTTACTCAGCAAACTTGTAAACGCAGACTCAATTTTGGAGATTGCCACATTCACGGGGTATTCAACAATATGTCTGTCTGAAGGACTTCGTGCTGGAGGAAAAGTTTATTCGATCGACAGTAATGATGAGACAACGGCAATCGCTAAAAAATATATCTCACTGGCCAAACTCGAATCAATGGTTGAGTTGTTAACTGGTGATGCGCAAATGATTATTCCCGGATTATCCAACACATACGATCTTGTCTTTATTGATGCAGACAAAGAAAACTATTCGACGTATTACGATATGGTAATTGAGAAAGTTCGACCGGGAGGTTTGATCGTTGCAGATAATGTACTTTGGAGTGGAAGAGTAGTGCAACCAGTGAAGCCAAGCGACAAAGAAACAATTGGACTGATTCACTTCACGAAAAAAGTCTGCGCGGATACACGAGTAACACCCTTGTTATTACCGATTCGTGATGGACTGATGGTGATACGCGTTAGCTAGCGATTACGATTCCTTGTACGTCTTGCGTGTTCGGAAACGATTCACAAAAATTGAAACTCCCATTACCAGCATTTTGATGGCAGCTGCGGCAATAAACATGCTCAGTAAAATACGTCCGAGCAGCATTATTTGCGGTGCGGAAAGTAAGATGATCATGTAGCCAATCAGAATAATTCCCGCAGCGATAAGCAGCAATGCAATCAACAACGACCAATCGCGACGCTTAGGTTGTGGTGAATCGGCTGAGTCCTTATTAATAATTTCCGAATTTTTTATTGTCCCGGGCAACACGATACAATTGCTGACACTTGCTTCCAGCGCAAATTCTCTTGGCAAGACTTCAGTATTTGGCATTGCCGAAATCATTTCGTCCTCAGAAAATTCCGGAGTGGAATCATCTTGTGCGCTGTCAATTATTGATGTGAAGGATTTATTTTGATTCTTATTTAACGGAACAAAACTTGCAGGAACTTTCTTCACATGACGATAATGCATGTGTTGAAATGTGGCGCAAGAAGTTGCCATTACTCCAATCACGAAGAAAAGCAGATAGCGAATCATTTCGATTTTTTCTTTTCTGTAGTGGATTCCACTTCTCCGTTCACACGCGTTGTTTCAATGTCGTACCCATAATTTTTCATTTGCTGCAGAGCCCAAGATTGTCTGCGTGTAATATATTTTCCAGGCTTACCTGCGTTGTACTTCAAAGGATTTGGCAGGACAACTGCTAAACGCGCACATTCAGATTGCGACATTTTAGAGGCCGGTTTATTGAAAAAGTATTGAGACGCAGCTTCGCATCCATATATTCCAGCCCCAAACTCGATGGAATTCAAATACACTTCAAGAATTCTGTCCTTGCTCCAGAATGTTTCAATCAAAAATGTGTACCACACCTCAAACCCCTTTCTGATCCATGAACTCGTTGGCCAGAGAAAAACATTCTTAGCTGTTTGTTGACTGATCGTGCTTGCTCCGCGACTCTTACCACCATCCTCGGATTGCTCCATCGCGACTTTGATCTGTTCAAAATCAAACCCGTTGTGCGTAAGAAAACGTTGGTCCTCGGTACAGACAACTGCCAATTCCAGATTCGGTGGAATATCATTTGAAGCTATCCATTCATGTCTGATCGGAGTTTTGGCAGGAATTGCATCGCCCATTTCACGAAAAAACATGAGCGGAGTCCAAGCGACCGGAATCCAATTCAACACAATAACCAGCACGATACTGAAACAGGCGGAGAATAAAAAAAATCGTCCTCCAAACTTTAATATCTGCTGAATTCGCTTTTTCATAAAGAATGTACTTACACCCACAAAAGTACGAACCAAAACTTGTTCTATCTTTCTACCCTTCAATGGAAATTATCCGCAAACTCATTTCGATCGGAATATCGGCTCAAACAGATCAGTTTGATCGAAAGAGAATCATGTTGTTGAATATTTTCTCTTTTGTTGCCGTAGTTGCTCTGGTCGCGGCATTTCTTCAGTCCCTCTTTTCCGGGGAAGATCAATTATTCCGAGTTGTTTTGGGAGCGGGAGCATTTCTTTTTGCGCTCAATCCTTTGTTGGTTGTCAAACATTCTCACTTTGCCGGAGTGATAATGCTGCTGGTATCGAATTGTATTCTTTCATTCTTTGTAAATACTCAGGGAATTGCGAGTGGCGCATACCTCTATCTTTTTCCTCTTCTGTTGGTCAATGGTTGGCTAATGGACTTCAGAAAACCCTTGTATAGTAGTGTGTTGTTCTTGATTACGCTCGCGAGCGTAATTTCAATGCTCGTATTTCCATCTCCAATTATTCATATTGCAATTAGTGAAGAAGTTCTAAGAGCTTCTTTCCATTTCAATGTGGTTGCGGCATCGTTAGTTATGGTCGCTAATACAGTTGCTATTGCTTTCATCAGCTACCGACAACACCTTGAATTAGACAAACGAATGACGCAAACTGAAATAGCAACCGCAGAACTGAACAGCGCTCTGAAGGAGAAAGATGTTCTGCTTGCAGAGATTCATCATCGCGTGAAAAATAATCTCGCAGTTGTAAAAAGTTTGTTGAATCTGCAAATGAATTCAACGACGAATGAAGTTGCGAAGGCCACATTGCTTGAATCAATGAACAGAGTCGGCTCAATGGCACTGATACATCACAAACTGTATGGTGATAACAATCCGAACGCAATTGATTTTGGAAAATACGCATCTGAATTAGTCGATGAGATTGCAAGTTCCTATTCACAAGATGGCTTTATTCCACCAACCGTTGATCTGGAAATTGAAGAAACAATATTGAACCTGAATAAAGCTGTTCCTTGCGGGCTGATTCTCAATGAACTTTTATCGAATTCGTTTAAGCATGCGTTCGAAAAAGGCCAAGCAGGCAACATTCGGATTTCCATTGGCAACTTGAATGGAATAGTACCCAAGGTTACCCTGACAGTTGCGGATAACGGCAAAGGATTTGATCCCGCTTTATATTCAGCGGATAGCACCTCCTTGGGAATGACGATCATTGATTCATTATGCGGGCAATTGGACGGAAAATTCTCGTACGATACGCATCCTGGCGCCGGAACGAAAGCCTCTTTGATTTTTCCGAGTTGAGGAATTATTACCCCATTTGAATTCTGTATATTAGCATCCACCAACAAACGCAATGAAAAAGATCATTTTCCTGTTTGCCCTCCTGTGCTTCAGCACAACGGCTTTTTCTCAAGCTTCAGCTTGTCCTGATGTATTTGCAACTCCTGATACTTCCTTGTGTGGAACTGGAGGTTGTGTTGATTTGAACGCGTACGTTCAGGGAACAAATGCAACTACTGCATATACAGTTGCCGCTACTCCGTATTCTCCTTATGCTTTTTCCGGCGGAAATCAAATTCTGATAAACATCGATGACGTTTGGAGCAGTGTTATTCCACTGCCATTTTGTTTTGACTTTTTCGGTCAGACTTATAACAGTTGTTTGATTGGTTCAAACGCAATCGTAACATTCGATCTTGCGCAAGCCAACGCATATTGTCAATGGCCAATCAATGCTGCCATTCCGTCTGCTACGAATCCAATGAATTCAATCATGGCTCCTTTCCATGATATTGACCCTTCTATTGGTGTTACCGGAAATATCGACTGGCAGGTTTATGGTACAGCGCCTTGCAGACAATTTGTAGTTAACTGGTCGTTTGTTCCTATGTTCAGTTGCAATAGCATGATCGCGACTTCACAACTTGTGATTCACGAAACAACGAATATCATTGATGTTTACATTCAGGATAAACCAATTTGTGCAGCGTGGAATGCAGGAGCAGCAATTCTTGGAATTCAAAACGCTACAGGAACAGTTGCCTACACTGCATCGAATTATAATTATCCTACGAATTGGGCCGCTACCAATGAAGGATGGAGATTCATGCCTTCCGGTGCACCAAACTGGACTTTCGCGTGGTTCGACATGAGTGCAACACAAATAAGCACTTCAACCACTTTTCAGGTTTGTCCAACAGTCACCACTTCTTATGTTGCAGTTGTAACAAATACATCTTGTGCGGGAACTATTGTTGTGCAGGATACAGTTACTGTTGGCGTCAGCGCCGGAAGTATTACAACTTCTTCGACTTCCACGCCTGACGTTTGCAGCAACAATAACGGCACGGCCACTACAACACCCGTTGGGCAAAGTCCGTTCACGTATTTATGGCAACCCGGCGGACAAACAACACAAACCGCCACAGGTCTCGGAGCAGGAACATATATAGTTACAGTTTGGGATCAGGCAGGATGTGCAACGCTCGACACGGTTGTAGTGATTAATACAAATCCTCCAATCAATCCGGTCATTGTAACGAATGCTCCCGGCGGTCAATTGAGTCAGCCTACTCCTGGAGGGCCAGTTGATTTGTGTTTCAGTACTTCTTCTCCCGGTTCTATAGGAACTTGGTTCTGGGTTTTCAACGGAACCCAAAACTCCAATGTTGCAGCCCCATGTTTCACAGTAACCGATACCGGAACTTTTTGCGCGCTACTTGCTGTAAGTGATACAAACGGTTGTCTGGATACAGCCACAGTTTGCGTATTGGTAACAAGCGAAGCGATTTTCTCCTTCCCAAATGTGTTCACGCCAAATGCAGATGCAAATAATGATGTTTTTCTTGCTACGACTGTAGGGGTAAAAGAACTCAAAGTTGTGTTGTGGGATCGTTGGGGCGTTCAGATTTACGAATGGTACGCGGCAGATGCCAATGTGAACACAACAGGTTGGAATGGAAAAACGTCGAAGGGGAAAGAAGCTACTGATGGTGTATATTATTGGGTTGCTACTGTAACTGATTTTCAAGGAAAGGCTGTTGAAGTAACGGGATTTGTACATCTGATTCGAGGAATACAATAATCACCCATTCAACTCAAAATATCAGAAACAGCTCTTACCGGGCTGTTTTTTTGCTTTGGTAAATTCCTATCTTAGAGACGGCTAAACCTACTCTTATGAACACAGTATTACGTTCCACGCTTTTTGCGGCATTTTTCCTTTTTACAACTAATGCTGCCTTTGGTCAGGCATCTGCTTGCCCTGCTGTTGATGCCGGCCTGGACCAGACTATTTGCGGCGGATGTACAAATCTTACTGCAACTGTTCAAGGTACTGTTGGAACTACAGCCTACACACAAGCGGCAGTTCCATATAATCCATATTCTTATACAGCAGGCCCACAAGTTTTGGTGAACATTGATGACATATGGACTCCGGCGATTGCAATACCATTCTGTTTTGAATTTTATGGTAACACTTATTCTCAGTTAGTAATTGGCTCCAATGGATTGGTGTCATTCAATACCGCTTTGCCTGGTGGGTATTGTGAATGGCAAATTACATCAGCAATGCCCAACACAACTGCATATGACAATTGCATCTTGGCATGTTATCAGGATATAGATCCTTCTATTGGCGCGTCATCAGAAGTGCATTACAATACATATGGAGTTGCGCCTTGCAGAGAATTTGTCATCAGTTGGTACAATGTTCCAATGTACAGTGCGGGATGTAATTCCATGCTTTCTACAAATCAGATTGTCTTGCACGAAAGCACGAACATCATTGACATTTACCTGCAAGACAAACCGCTGTGTTCCGCTTGGAATTCAGGAGCAGGAGTACAGGGAATTATTAATCTCGGTGGGACGCAATCAATGATTACCCCCGGAAGAAATTTTCCAACGCAGTGGACAGCGACGAATGATGGACAACGATTTGTGCCAGCCGGCGCACCGAACTATGCTCTATCCTGGGACGGACCAAGTGGACCATTGGGAACTACGAATACAATAAACGTCTGCCCAACAACAACAACCACTTACACGGCTACAGTAACAAATAACAGTTGTGCAGGACCAATTATTGTAACGGATGTTGTTACTGTAACAATCAATAGTTCGCTAACTGCAACGGCATCATCAACACCTTCGGCTTGCACCGCGAGCAATGGCACGGCTACAGCAACTCCTGCAAATGGATCCGGAAATTATTCATACAGCTGGTCGCCAAGCGGCGGAACCGGACAAACAGCAACAGGACTTGCGCCGGGAACATACACTGTTACTGTTACGGATATTACCACAGGATGTGTCACGACTCAAACAGTCGTTGTTGGAAATAATGGAAACGTAAGTTCCACAGCGACTCAAACTGATCTGACCTGCAATACTACGAATGATGGAAGTGCAACTGTAACTGTGAGCGGCGGAACAGGACCATTCACTTACGTCTGGACTCCAAACGTAAGTTCGTCTCCAACTGCATCAGGATTAACTTCCGGAACATACACATGCGTTGTAACAGATGCGAACGGATGTACAACATCGCAATCATTCATAATCACTGCTCCAACTTTGCTTACGGCATCAACATCTCAAACTGATGTACTTTGTTTTGGTAACAACACTGGATCAGCAACAGTTGTTCCTGCAGGTGGAAATCCGGGCTACACGTATTCGTGGGTTCCAAGCGGCGGAACAGGTGCAACAGAATCTTCGCTTCTGGCGGGTACGTACACTGTTACTGTCACGGATTTGAGTGGTTGCACAACAGTTCAATCGGTCACAATTACCGAGCCGCCACAACTTACGATCTCCACAAGTTCAACTCCTGTCAATTGTTTAACGATGGGAACCGCAACGGCAACTGTCGGTGGCGGAACAGGGGCGTATACGTATTTGTGGACTCCATCAGGAGGAACCGGAGCAACAGAAAATAATCTTTCTGCGGGAACCTATACTGTAGTTGCGACAGATGCGAATGGATGTTCACTTTCACAAGCAGTTATTGTAACTCAAGTTGCAACAATGACAATTGCATTTACTTCCAGTGATGCAACATGTTTTGGCGGAAGTACAGGAACGGCAAGCGTTACACCAACCGGAGGTTCATCTCCTTATACGTATCAGTGGAGTCCAAGCGGAGGAAATAATGCAAGCGCTACGGGTTTGTCAGCAGGAACATATACTTGTTTGATTACTGATGCGAATGGATGTACGGCCACGCAAACTGTACTTATTACAGAACCTACTCAGCTCTCAGCATCTTCTTCAGGAACTTCTCCTTTGTGCAACGGAGGAACAACAGGTTCTGCACTGGTTACGGTAAGCGGTGGAACTGGTCCTTACATCTATAGTTGGGCACCAAGTGGTGGAACGGGTTCAACGGCCAACGGGCTTGGCGCGGGAACTTTTACTTGCACAATTACAGATGCAAATGGTTGTCCGGCAACACAAATTGTAACATTAACTCAGCCACCGGCAATAACGGCAACGGGAACAGGAAATTCCGTTTGTCCGGGAAGTAATGCAACAATTATTGTGACTGCTTCAGGAGGAACAAGTCCATACACGTATTCGTGGAATAATGGCCCGACAACCATTTCGCAAAGCATGGTTGCCAATGCAGCTTCACAAGGAACATACACAGTTACTGTCACCGATGCTAATGGTTGTACACAAACTGCAACAGCTGCGGTGACACTACTACCAGTTCCAACTGCGGCATTTACAACGGACGCTACTAACGGAGTTGTTGTACTAACAGGAGGAACTGGAGATATTTGTTTCTCTGATGCATCAACTGGCGGAGCAACTTCATGGATTTGGGATTTCAATGGACTTGGCACTTCCACTTTGCAATCGCCATGCTTTACTGTTACTTCAGCGAACTCCGGAACTTTCTGCACAGAATTAATGGTGCAAAGCGCTAACGGCTGCGCAGACACTACTGAGGTTTGCGTTGAAGTTGGACAATCCTCTTATTCGATTCCAAATGTGTTCACGCCAAACGAAGACGGAAACAACGATGCCTGGATTATCACCAACGAAGGAATGACAGCATTGCATTGTGCAATCTTTGATCGCTGGGGCGCATTGATTTACGAATGGGACGGAACCACAGGAAACTGGGATGGTCGTACGAAGAGCGGAAAAGATGCTGTTGATGGTGTCTACTATTACGTCGCTGAACTCACCGATTTCACAGGATTGAATTATTACGAACAAGGATTCCTCCATCTCCTTCGCTCGAACTAAATTGTGACATGAAGCGATGCAAGATGTAACTTGCATCGCATTTTAATACTAGCTAAGGTTGGACCAGAATATACAGACCAATTATCCGCTCAGCAGAATTCTCCACATTTTCTCGCTGTCATTCAGTGCAATTTTGGTATTAGTAGGCATTCACATCATTACGAAAGAAGAAGAGTTTGAACACGAACTCTATTTCTATTGGTTCATCGCAGTGTATGTAATGCTTACCATGGTACTGAAAATGTTCATGGTTGTAAAAAGCGACTTTCCCGCAAGAAGAATTCTTTTCGGATTTCTCATGGAGTTCTTGTTCTTTCTTCCGATTGCGTTGAATGATTGGACTACACACAAACAGGAATTTGCATTGGCAATGCTGCTCACGAATGTTGCACGACTCGTGTATTACATTTTTGCGGTGATGAAGAAATCGGGGTTGGCGTAATAGACGAGATCCCGATAGCTATCGGGAAGAAGACGGGAGATGGGAGAAAACCCGTTGTAACTATTTCTTCGACGTGGGTTATAATTCTGAATGAAGCAGACGTTTTTCATATTGTCTTTTTCACTACTTCCAATGTTTGCGGTTGCGCAGATGGATTCCACCTTCACTGATGTATGTAAGAATGATACAATGCGTTTGTATGATTGGCAATACGACAGTGCGATGCTCTATCGAAAAATGGGATTGGGTCGAAGTATTTATCAGACAGAAAACCGATCAGACACAATTCTTCGGGTTGGAGAACTCGAATACTTCCCTGAAGAATTTCACGGTTGGTTACGCGAATATCTTACTGGTTGGTGGGACTGTACTTACAATTACATTTACTACGATTCAGGAGAGTTGCACATGACCTTCGAAGATTACGGAGAAGGGCGTATGGGTGAGTTCAAAGAATACTACAAAAATGGAATGTTGAAGTGTCTCGGAATGTATTGTCCATACAAACCAGGCATAAAGTATGGAGAATGGAGATGGTACGATGAACAAGGGAAAATCATTCGCACCAAGAAATACAAAGGTGGAATGTATTGCACAGTGTCCGATACCAAAATGAGCCGTCGCATCTATCCATTCTGGCATTATTGGTGATTTCCGAAATTAATTCAAAATCGTCTCCAACGAAGTATTATACATCACCGAGTAATCACTCAGTGATCCGAAATTAGTACCGTCAACAACACAATCACTTCCCTTCACCGTACCAAGTACTGAAGATGCTACACCATGTTTCGTGAGGAATGCTGCAAGTTCAGTTTCTTTTCCTTTTGCAACCGTAACCACTACTCTACTCTGCGATTCACCGAAAAGGAATGCATCTTTTCGAACAGAAGCATCAGAAGCAATTTCAAATCCTTTCTTGCCGGCGATTGCACTTTCAAGAAGTGTGATGAATAGACCGCCATCTGAGCAATCGTGTGCCGATTTGATCATACTAGCAGCGATGACTTCTTTCAGCGCTTTCTGCATGTTGAATTCCTCTTCGAGGTCAAAATAAGGCGCAGGAGTATTTTTTACTTTCTGAAACGAGTACAAATACTCAGAAGATGCAATGCAATTTCGCGATTGACCAATCAGCATGATCACATCGCCTTCTTCTTTGAAGTTGAGTGTCATGATATGTTTCTTCGATGGAACCAGTCCGAGCATACCAATTGTTGGTGTTGGAAAAACAGGCCCTTCGTACGAAGACTGATTGTAAAAACTTACGTTTCCGCCTGTAACCGGAGTTTTGAATTTCAAACAAGCTTTGCCCATTCCTTTTATGGAACCAACAAACTGCCAATACACTTCCGGATTGTATGGATTTCCAAAATTCAAACAATTCGTAACAGCAGAAGGATCGCCACCTGAACAAACAATGTTACGTGCCGATTCTGCAACAGCAATTGCACAACCCGTTTCAGGATCTGCATTTACGTAACGTGCGTTACAATCAACTTTCAATGCAATCGCCTTGTCAGTTCCTTTGATGTTTACAATTGCAGCATCAGAAGGAGCATTCGTACTCATGTTCGCAGTTCCAACCATTGAATCGTATTGGTTGAATACCCAACGCTTGGAGGCAATATTCGGATGCGAAGCAAGATGTTTTGCAACTGCTTTCAAATCGGAAGGAATTGCGACAGAATCAATATTGAATTTTTTCGCTTCGGCAAAATAGGCAGGCTCTTTCCATTCACGCTGGTAAACCGGCGCTCCGCCACCAAGAACCAACGATTCTCCCGGAACATCAGCAACCAATTCTCCGTGCATGTAATATTTGATTCGGTCGCCTTCGGTTACTTCACCGATTTGCACGCAATTCAAATCCCATTTTTCAAATACAGCCAGAACCGGAGCTTCCATTCCTTTCTTGACAACAATGAGCATGCGCTCTTGTGATTCTGAAAGAAGAATTTCCCAGGCTTTCATATTGTCTTGTCGCGTTGGAACTTTCTCGAGCCAAACATTCATTCCGCTCTCACCTTTTGCAGACATTTCAGAAGTAGAGCAAGTAATTCCAGCTGCGCCCATATCCTGCATTCCAACAACGGCACCGGTCTTGATCACTTCAAGTGAAGCTTCAAGCAACAATTTTTCCTGAAACGGATCGCCAACTTGAACGGCTGGCAAATCTTTCGCAGAATCTTCAGTAATATCTTTCGATGCAAATGCAGCACCGTGAATTCCGTCTTTTCCCGTAGAAGAGCCAACAATGAAAACCGGATTTCCAACTCCGCAGGAAATGGCAGAAACAGTTTCACCGATTTTTACAATCCCCGCAGACATTGCATTCACCAGCGGATTTGTATTGTAACATTCGTCAAAGAAAACTTCTCCACCCACAGTTGGAATTCCAAATGCGTTACCATAATCACCAATTCCTTTTACAACTCCGCGCACGAGCCATTTTGTTTTCTCCAATTTCAAATCACCAAAGCGAAGTGAATTCAATCCGGCAATAGGACGCGCACCCATTGTAAAAATATCGCGGTTAATTCCACCAACACCTGTCGCTGCTCCTTGATAAGGCTCTAACGCAGAAGGATGATTGTGCGATTCAATCTTGAAGGCGCAGGCCAGTCCGTCACCAATGTCAACCAGTCCCGCATTTTCTTCTCCTGCTTTCGCAAGCATGTGCGGGCCATCCTTCGGCAAGGTCTTTAACCACGTGATCGAATTCTTGTACGAACAGTGCTCCGACCACATTACCGAATAAATACTCAACTCTGTAAAGTTTGGCGTGCGGCCGAGGATGGAAGTTATTTTTTCAAACTCTTCTTGTAAAAGACCAAGTTGCTTTGCCTGATCGAGAGTTGCGAGTTGAGTTTCGGAAGTTGTTACCGGCATTGGAATTACGATTTACGAAGTACGAAGTACGAATTGCATTCAGAGTCGCAAAATTACGCAGAACACCGTCACGAAAAGAGCGTTTTTTCAACAATTCCCTGCCAATTCTCACCAAAAAAGTGGCAAACACCTACATTTGGATGAGTTATCGGTTCACAATAAACACTATTGGCTCATGAGCAACAATTCAATGATGAATAAGATTGCTTTTTTAATATTCGCATGTGGAATACTTCTAGCTTCCTGCGGACCCAATTTGCGCGAAACCGGAATTCCAACTCGCGGCACCGTACTCTCGAAACGTGATATGGGCTTGATGAAAAATAGAAAATTCTACGTCACAGTCGGATACTTCACGCAACCCGATAAAGAAAATCCGGTAGTTGAACCGAAAAAAGATTCTCCTCGCACCATTGATGAAATCATAGAAGGAATTAGAGTTTCCAAATTCAGCATGGGCGATTACATGACTACTGAAATTATGGTTGATCGATCTGTTCACGATGCATTGAAAGAAGGTGATTATGTTGATCTGAGGTACGAGAAAGGGAATCCTGAACATGCAGTAATTGAATAATTCTTCAACAATCATTTAGTTTACATTGCTTCAATGGGCTGGATACTCCTCATAATTTACATTGTCATTGTCGCTTGGGTCATTTACAGGCACCCGTTTTTCCGATTGCCCGGATTGCACAGATTAGCCCCGCTCGGATTTTTCGTTTTGAAATTGATTGCAGGATTGGGAATATGGGCAGTATACACGTTCTATTATCCCGATCGCCAATACGCAGATATTTGGAAGTACTACGACGACAGTGAGATTGTTTACAATGCGTTGGATAGTAAACCAGCCGATTATTTTTCAATGATTTCCGGAATTGGAATTGATGAGCGCATTGATTCTACCTACTTCCGAAAGATGAATCATTGGCATCAGCATTTTGAAAATAATCTATTTAATGATTCGCATACGATCATTCGCTTCAATGCAATCATTCGTTTGATTTCACTCGGAAACTATCATGTTCATTCGTTGATCATGTGTTTGCTGGCGTTTATTGGACTTTGTGCAATTTACAAGTGGATTTACACCTGGCTTTACCAGTGGAAAAAGCTGCTGGCATTTATTCTTTTCATTTCTCCATCTCTTTTATTCTGGACCTCAGGAGTATTGAAAGAAGGAATTTTATTTTTTGCTCTTGGACTTCTCATTTATCACACATGGAAATTTTTTGATGATAGAAAATCGGTCCGATTGCTTGCTATTGCTTTCGCGATATTAGTATTAGCCATCAC
>CAZBYM010000032.1:0-16655 GCA_964495745.1 uncultured Chryseobacterium sp.
TGTGTGGGGGGGATTTGAGTCAACCGACATTGGTTAGTGAAAAATATTTGCTGGACTTGGAGCGAGAAGCGTTTTTGTCGTTGTGTGGGGAGAAAAAATCTCTGGAGCGCATGCAGTCAATATTAACCGGAGGGAAGGTGTTGCGAAATTAACAACAAACCACTTAGGCACTTAGGACACTCAAGGTTTCACTTAGTGCTAAGTGAAGTCTAAGTGAACTAAAGTGTCTAAGTGGTAAAATATATAGAGAAAATGAATGCATACATAATAGCTGGTCTCCGTTCGCCTGTAGCAAAGGCCCCTAGAGGTGGATTTCGTTTTTTACGTCCCGATGATTTGGCGGCGCAGGTGATTCGTCAACTGGTTGCACAGGTTCCGCAGCTGGACAAAAACAGAATCGACGATTTGATTGTGGGCAACGCTATGCCGGAAGCGGAACAAGGATTAAACGTTGCGCGATTGATTTCGTTGCTCGCGCTGGATACTGATAAAGTTCCAGGTGTAACGGTGAATCGTTATTGCGCTTCTGGTCTTGATACAATCGCAACGGCGTCAGCAAAAATTCATGCAGGACTTGCTGATTGCATTATTGCTGGTGGTGTAGAATCGATGAGTTTGATTCCAACTGGTGGATGGCGCGTTATTCCGAATTCTGAAATTGCAGATAAACATCCTGATTGGTATTGGGGAATGGGATTGACTGCCGAGGCTGTGGCGAATGAATACAAAGTTTCTCGTGAGGATCAGGATAAATTTTCTTTCGATTCACATTCAAAGGCGATAGCTGCAATCAAGGGAGGAAAATTCAAAAGTGGAATTGCTCCAATCGCTGTTGATGAAGTTTTGCTTGATGAAAATGGCAAGCGAAGAGTAAAGCAAACTATAGTTGACACAGATGAAGGTCCGCGTGCTGATACTTCACTTGAGGCATTGGCAAAATTGAAACCTGTGTTCGCTGCAAATGGAACTGTGACTGCAGGAAATTCTTCGCAAACTTCTGATGGCGCTTCATTCGTTATCGTGGTTAGTGAAAGAATGTTGAAGGAATTGAACGTGAAGCCAATTGCACGAATGGTGAGTTATGCAGTTGCAGGAGTTCCGCCACGCATAATGGGAATTGGGCCTGTTGAAGCAATTCCGAAAGCGTTGAAGATCGCAGGTATGAATTTGAAGCAAATTGATCTGATCGAGTTGAACGAAGCATTCGCTTCACAGTCGATTGCAGTAACACGCGAATTGGGATTGAACACAGAAATACTCAATGTAAATGGAGGAGCAATTTCTCTTGGGCATCCACTCGGGTGTTCCGGCGCGAAGCTTTCCGTACAGTTATTCAATGAACTTACTCTTAGGAAAAAGAAATACGGTCTTGTGTCCATGTGCGTGGGTACTGGTCAAGGTGCAGCAGGTATTTTTGAGATGTTGTAAACCATGAAGACAAGATTCGGGCCTGCCTGCCGAATAGGGAGGCAATTCAGTAAAAAAGTTAAATCCGTTAATAAAACAAAACAGAAAAAAATACTTAGATGAATGTGCCGTTACTTTCACGCATTCCGGAACTCGCGCCCCAAATCTTGTCTTCTGGATTTACGTTGAAAAAATCAAACATCTAAAAACGCAAACATGTATCCGCCAAACGCCCCACAGATTCCACACGTACCGTATTCTCAGCCTCAGCCGCCGCAGAAGAAAAAGCCCTCGCTTACAATTAAGCTGTTGGTGATTGCATTGATGTTGCTCATCATGGTTGTTCCTTGGGCGTTGCTTGAGTTTTTGATTTATGATCGCCAGAATCAAAGTGAACGTGCTGTCTTCGAAGTGAGCAGCAGCTGGAGTAACGAACAAACATTAAAGGGTCCTGTTCTGTACATTCCTTACAAAGTTTGGACCACTGATGTGAACAACAAACCAACGTATACAATTTCCAGAGTAAATGTTTTACCTGACGAACTTAACGTCAATGGCAATGTTGTTCCGGAAAAACGTTACCGCGGTATTTACGAAGTCGTTGTTTACAGTTCTGCGCTACATTTCAATGGCAAAATGAGAATTCCCGATTTAGCAGCGATGAAAATTCGTTCGGAGGATATTTTGTGGGATGAAGCTTATGTTGGCGTAGGAATTTCTGACATGCGTGGAATTCGTGATGGCATTGCAATGAAATGGGGCGATACGTCACTCACTTTTAATCCAGGAATTGGAAACACAGGAATCACTGGAGTAAGTAGTCCCGTTTCTTTTCTGACGGATAGTTTGACAGGAACTGAGTATGAATTTAGTTTTGATTTGAACATCAATGGAAGCCGTACGCTGTCGTTTGAGCCAGTGGGAATGACAACGAATGTGAAACTCACTTCGTCGTGGGCTAATCCAAGTTTTAAAGGAACATTTTTGCCTGATTCAAGAAAAATTTCTGACAGCGGATTTGTTGCGGAATGGAAAGTCCTTCACTTGAATAGAAATTACCCGCAGATATGGATTGACAATCAATATATCACCAGTGAATCTGATTTTGGTGTTGATCTGATGGTGCCTGTCGATCACTATACAAAATCTTCGCGCGCCTCGAAATATGCAATACTTGTGATTGGCTTGAGTTTCCTTGTGTATTTCTTCGTAGAAGTCATGCAGAAAATGAGAATTCATCCGTTCCAATATATTCTTGTGGGACTTGCAATCTGCATTTTCTATCTCTTGTTGCTTTCGTTCTCAGAGCACATGAAGTTTAACGTAGCTTATATTATTTCTGCTCTTGCAACAATCGGCGCGGTCACAGTTTATTCAGGAGCTATTTTCAGAAAACGAAAACCAACGATTGTCATGGGCCTTGTTCAGGTATTGCTGTACGGATTCATGTTCGTCATTATACAATTGGAAGACTACGCACTACTTGTTGGAAGCGTTGCAATGTTCATCGTGCTTATTGTATTGATGTACTTGTCTCGAAGAATCAACTGGTACGAAGATGAAGACACACCGGAAATTACTCCGGGCACCACACCATAAACAACTAATAAAATTTACAATGAGCCACAGCATCAAAGGCGGAGAATTTCTAATCCGCGACACACTAGCCGAAGACATTTTCATTCCGGAAGAATGGGATGAGGAAACGTTGATGATTGCGAAATCATGTCGTGATTTTCTGGAAGCGGAAGTTTATCCAAATCTTCAGCGAATTGATGATATGGAAGAGGGACTGATGCCTTCCATATTGGAAAAAGCGGCCGCGCTTGGCTTATTGGGAATTTCGATTCCGGAAGAGTATGGAGGTTTTGGAAAAGATTTCAAGACTTCCATGCTTACTACGGAAGTTGTTGGCTCAGGACATTCGTTTGCAGTTGCGATTTCTGCTCACACCGGGATTGGTATTTTGCCAATTCTTTATTACGGAACGGCGGAGCAAAAGACGAAGTACATTCCAAAGCTAATCAATGGTGAATGGAAGGCTTCATATTGCCTAACCGAACCCAATGCAGGTTCAGATGCGAACAGTGGCAAGACTTCTGCGAAATTAACCGCGGATGGAAAACACTATTTGATCAACGGACAAAAGATGTGGATCACCAATGGTGGTTTCGCCGATTTGTTTATTGTTTTTGCGAAGATTGATGCTGATGAAAATCTCAGCGCGTTTATCATCGAGAAAACATTTGGTGGAATTACATTGGGTGCAGAAGAACATAAAATGGGGATCAAAGGAAGTTCTACGAGACAGGTTTTCTTTGGTGATTGCAAAGTGCCGGTTGAGAATTTGCTTTCGGAGCGAGGAAATGGATTTAAGATTGCGGTGAATATTCTCAATGTTGGACGATTAAAACTAGCTGGAGCTGCAGTTGGAGGAAGTAAGGAAGTTGTTACGCAGGCTACACGTTATGCGAACGAGCGTCAACAATTTGGAAGACCGATTGCGAAATATGGAGCGATACGTTACAAGCTTGCAGAAATGGCTATTCGTATTTACGCCGTTGAATCTGCGTTGTATCGCGCGACACAAAATATCGATGACGCCATCAAAGCATTGGAAGCGGGTGGCATGGATGTGATGAAAGCAAAGCTGAAAGGAACTGAGCAATTCGCGGCAGAGGCAGCAATTCTAAAAGTTCGTGGATCAGAGGTTTTGGATTATGTAGTGGATGAAGGAGTGCAGATTTATGGAGGAATGGGTTACTCTGCAGAGGCGCCGATGGATCGTGCGTATCGTGATGCGCGAATCAACAGAATCTTCGAAGGAACGAATGAGATTAATCGCATGTTGATTATTGATATGCTTTTGAAGCGCGCAATGAAAGGCGAATTGGATTTGATGGGTCCGGCGACAAAAGTTGCAGGAGAGTTGATGTCGATTCCGGATTTCGGTGAGCCCGATTCAAGTTTGTTTGCAGCAGAGAAGCGCGCATTGACTGGATTTAAGAAAGCAATTCTCATGGTTGCCGGCGCAGCTGTTCAAAAACTGATGATGCAAATCGCGAAGGAACAGGAAATTCTCATGAACCTGGCGGATATGCTGATTGAATTGTACACGGCCGAATCATTGCAATTGCGTGTCGAAAAATTAGTGAAAATGCGCGGAGAAGAAGCGTGTAAGATTCAACTTGACATGATGAGAATAACTATTTACGACACAGCAGATAATATTCTCAAAGCCGGTAAAGACGCAATCAATAGTTTTGCGGAAGGAGATGAGCAACGCATGATGTTGATGGGTTTGCGTCGTTTCACGAAAGTGGATGGAGTTAATGTGAAAGAGTTGAGAAGGAATGTGGCAGCGAGGTTGATCGAGGAGAATAAGTACTGCTTTTAGCCAAAAGAATTATTTAACCGCAAAGACGCAAGGAGCGCAAGGGAAATGCACTTTGCGTCCTTTGCGTCTTTGCGGTTTATTTGCCAGCCAGTTAAGCTTCACACGGTACCCGCATATCCAAAAACGTGAGATACCAGGTTCCATTGATTTCAGAAAAGTAGAAGCGCATGTTCATCTCGGTATTGATTACAACGCGAGTAATTCCACTTCCTAGTTCCTGAACTTTCTTTTCGTCTGACTCATTGAGTCCGGCATAATCCCAGATTTTATCTTTGAGGAAGGTGTTGGTTTCGGAAGTGAAACAACCATCTTGACTCCAATGTGTTTTCGAATCACAATCAACAATTGGCATTGGATCTTCGCTTGGAGTTGAAGCCATTTTCTCACGATTCATCGGAACTAAAGAATCTCCATTTGATGTCATCACGCCAAGAATGGATTTCACATTTATCATTTCCGGCATTGCACCATTAGAACGGATGATCCATAATCCATGATCTTTATGAATGAATACGTTGAAGCGAGGCGCATCACTTATAGCAGAAGCAGCGAATGTGCTGTAGATCCATTCGAACTGGGTAATATCAACTGTTGGCGGTAAGTCTTCCGAAATAGTTTTTTTCATTGAATCCTTCGAAGACAATGAATCATTTGCGTCAGAATTGTCACTTGCATCATCTCCACAAGAAATGATCAACAGCGACAAACTTAAAAGAACAGGAAATACTATTTTCATAGAGACATAATTTAGTAATTTGCAAGCGTCACTTTTCAATTTCCGGTTTGGATGTAAAAGTACTGAGGTAGAAAATTACAACAAAAGTCAGACATGCGGTAATAACAAATACTGTCCATGGATTAATAAGTGTCCACAACAATCCAGCGCTTACGCTTGCGAACAGAATAGCTATACTTCCAGCGCCAGCAAGGAATCCTAAAGCAGCACCTTTTTCTTCTTTTGGTACTAATACACTTACCCAAGCTTTGCTCACACCATCGTTTAAAGCGGCAAATAGTCCGTAGATAATCATGAGCAATATAGGTAAGTAGCCAGGATCAACATTGTTGTACATCATGTATCCGAATCCTGCGTAGGTACATGTGTAGAATACAAGTCCAGAGATGAAAACAATTTTCGGATTGAGCTTATCGGAAATGTAGCCTGCCGGAAAGGCGAACAGCGCGTAAATGAAATTGTAAAGGATATAATAGAGAATTACAATTTCATTCGCGGTAAAGCAAATTCCGAAATAGCAATTGGTAAGACCATCATGCAATGTATGCAACGCGAGAAGGAGAAAAAGATCGGAACTGTTACATAATGTGAACAGCAATATTCCTCCAACGGTTTTTCTGAAAACGGGAGAAGATTCTTTCCAGTAGCTGAATGACTTACTTAGTTTCGGGATTTTATCAGGTGAAGTTCCTTTCGTTTTGTGATCGCGCAGAAACAGTAGTGCTGCTAATGAAAGTGCAGCTGGAATAAGTGCGAGATAAAAAATGTGTTTGATATCTTCTCCACGATGGGTGAGCAGCCACCACAATGCAATGGTTGGACCAATGAAAGCACCGACTGTATCCATTGCACGATGAAATCCGAAAACTTTTCCGCGGTTAGCTGGAGTTGATTCGTGAGCCAATAATGCATCACGTGCTCCTGTTCTGATTCCTTTGCCCAAACGATCTGATGAACGCATGAAGACTGCCCAGAAAATATTTGGAAACAAAACGATTAATGGTTTGGCTAACGAACTCAGAAGATATCCGAAGCGAATGAAAGGCAATCGCTCACCACGCATGTCCGACCATTTCCCGAACCATCCTTTTGATAATCCGGCAGCGGCTTCTGCTATTCCTTCTATTATCCCAATCCAGAGAGCGCCAAAACCAATTCCGGCAAGATATATTGGCAAGATCGGATAGAGTAGTTCACTTGCAGCATCGTTTAACAAGCTGACAATTGAAATGATGAATACCGAACGCGTGAGCCAGTGTTTGGGCATGGATAAAGATAATATCTGCGTGCAAATTTTGTGATTTTACTATGGTCAATGGTCGTTTTCCATTGATTATGAAGATTCTGTTCATTCCGACTAAGAATGGCATCAAAATTGAACTATCTTAATCCAAAGAATAATACCATGAAAAAGATCATAGCCATTTTCTCAGTACTTGCCATGTTCAGCGTTGCTGCAATTGCGCAAGACCCACCAAAGAATACAGTAAAGAAGCCTGTTGCTGCAAAAGGTAAAGGCGGAAGACTTAACGTCAAAGGAATGACCAAAGCCAAGAAGGCAAATGTAACTCCAGCGAGAATTACTAAATAGGTTATTCTTACATAAGACAAGCCTCAGATCTCAGAACTACCTTCTGATGTTTGAGGTTTTTTTGTTGTTATCTTCATTCATTAGTAAACTTACGAATTGACCAATTTTTAATCGAAGAGTATGCTATCGAAATTACAGCGCGCAATGTTGTGGTCACTCACATTAACTATTGCCTCGATTTGTACAGTGTCTGCTGCGACTAAGAAAATAAAGAAGTGTTCCCGGTATTCGAATTCCGTCCTGACCAGAGAAACGTATTATGGCTTGGATGAAAAAATCCATTTTGTGAAATCGTATTCTGAATCTTCCATCTCGGTACAAGCAATGTGGTATAACACAATGGGGAAATGCGTACGGGAAATAATAATGTCGGATAATGGTTACGAGATTTACGATTATGGATTTGATTCACTCGGCCATCAACTGAATAAGTTTGGTTTGAAGGCAAAAAGAAACGCAGAAGTTCCAGATTCGATTCCCGGAACGTATGAACCCGGAAAGTATACAACGCGGGAAGAAGTTTTGAATGACCCTTGGATTCAAAACCTCATGAAGACGAGAAAGTCTTATATGATGCTCGAATACACATATGACGATCAAGGCAATGTTTTAACACAAACAACAGGTACGATAAGCGGAACAAGATATTTAAGTATCATGTACATCTATGATGATATCGGGCACAGTGTGTTTGAAGAATATCATGGTGCAGGAGTTGTTGTGGGCGCTAACAAATTTACGTACGACTCTTTGGGCAGAATAGTTTCCAAAACAACTTATGACAAGGATAATATCGAAAACGTTGGTCTAACACTTACGTATAATGCGGAAGGTCAACTTTTGGAAAGCAGAAAAACGATTAAAGGTTCTTTGATGCTGACTGATCGTCGAACGTATACTGATGGAAAGCTAACGCGAGCGGAAAATCTTGGTCCTTCCGGCGTATTGGAAATGGATGAAACTTACTCGTATAACGAAAACGGAGATCTTCGGACGAAAGTCACGACTATGCCTGGAGGATACGTTACAACTGTTACGATGAAATATTCATATTATTGATTGGCATAAATAGAACCTCAAAAACAAACTATTCTTTGGACTTTTGTTTACCTTCAATCAAATGAAAACTTCCAAGAGCGACAAATCAAAACTTTCTGAAGATTCTGTGCTTCCGGTGCATTCACTTTCTGAGAGTGTAAATCCAATTCAGGTACAACCACTCGAGCATCATAATCCATACGACTGGACGCGTGAACATCGTCATACCTATTTTGAAGTGATGTTTGTTGATGTTGGAGGAGGAAATCAACTTATTGATTTTGTGAATTATCCAGCTGTAGAGAATAGCTGTTACATTATTTTCCCGCAGCAGATTCATCTAATGAAGCGGAACAATTCAACAGGAACGGTATTGCAGTTTGGTGAAGTAGTGATTGCGTCTCCTCAAGTGCGGAGTTTGCTTCGTCAGGTTTTGTTCGGCGAAAATTCTGCTATCATTTTTGAGAATGATGAAGAAAGAATGAAGAGTTTTCAATCGTTGATTCATCTGATACGCGATGCTTCATCGAAGGGAACAAAAATTTCTAATGACTCCGCGTTGCATTTGTTGCAAGCGCTGATCCTGCAGTTGGTTGAAAACAGAGCGATCACGACGACTTCAACTTCTTCGGAAGATCAGAAACTCCTTTTTCACTTTCAACAATTACTGGAAGAGCAGTATGCTCATAATAAGAGTGTACAGGAATATGTAAATCTTACCGCAACTACTGAAAAGAAACTCGCAGCAGCTACGAAGAAGTTTACTGGATTAAGTCCGTTGCAAGTGATACATAATCGCGTATTATTGGAAGCCAAACGTATATTGTTGTTCGAGGATACATCTCATAAGGAGATCGCATTTCGTCTCGGATTCGACTCTCCTGCCAGTTTTTCGCAGTTTATTAAGAATAAAACAGGCTATTCTCCTTCAGAATTGCATTTGCATCTGGTGGATATTCATAAGTAATCAGCGGTAATTCATATCGTCTCTAGTCGGGTTTGGTTTCACCTTTGTTAAAGTAAAGGCAAGAACTAAAAACTCAACGATATGAAAACTCTCAACAAATTTTTTCTGATTGCTGCTCTGGCAGTGATACCGGCAACGGTGAAAGCGCAATGGAGCGCTGTACGATTTGATTCAGCGAATATTTTCAGAAATATTTATGCTGCAACGCCTAATGATGTATTCTCAACGGGTACCGATCCAAATTTCGGAGAATATTTTTTGCTGCGCTCAGATGATGGCGGAACTACCTGGGATTCTATTGTACTGAATACGGGTGCGGATGAATATCAGGTTTTCGAATTGTTTTTCTCTGATGCGAACAACGGATTCATTGGTGGACGCAAAAATAATGCGAGTCAGAACTTGCTAAAAACCATTGACAACGGTACTACTTGGACTGACATCACGCCTGAGCCGTCCAACATAGAAACGATCTCCAGTATTTATTTTCTCGATGGACAAACCGGTTGGGCAACCTCAGGGTTTAATCTGTACAGTACTACAAATGGTGGCTCGTCATGGAATACAGTGGTTCTAGGATTTGTTCCGCAGGATATCTATTTCATGGATGCTCTGGTTGGCTATGCTTGCGGCGGAAGTGCTTTCAGTACACCGGCGGTGGTTATGAAAACTACTGATGGAGGACAAAACTGGAATCAAGTACTCGCAAATGTCGATCCCAATTGGTTTGTTAGTACAAACTTGTTCCTGAATGTGGTTGATGCAAATACACTCTTCACAAGTCAGGAGTGGACAAATAAATTGTATCGTACAACTGATGCTGGTGCAACCTGGGATACTATTGTTTGCGATTCTGTAATGCAAATTGTAGATTTTCATTTCGAGAGTGCCGATTCCGGACATGTATTAAGTGATCTAGGACAATTGTTTTATACGAATGATGGTGGAGTAACATGGAATTTGGCTTACAGTGCAGAATGGGGATTGTATGGTCCAACAGTTATTTTCTTCTCATTGGATTTTTCACAGGGCGTAGGTTACGTTTGCGGATCGAGTGGATTGATCAAGCGATTTGATCAGAATCTTTTAGGGATTCAGAATAGTCTACCAACAACCGGCTCGTTGAACATCTTTCCAAATCCTTGTCACGGAGGACAAAATCTCACCATCGAAACAAATGGAATGAATGGCGAGTGTGATTTGACGATCATGAATAACATCGGACAAGTCGTTTATCAGGAAAAAGTTGTTGCAACTGAAGGAGCGCCAATTCTAACCGGAAAACAAATGATGCTGGCCAACGGAATGTACACCGTAGTGCTCACTGGAGAAATGAAGAAACATACTGCACGGTTTATTGTAGCAGATTAAAAGCAACATGCCTTCTTTAATTGTGCTTCGGAAGGCAGTATAGTTGGAGTACCTGAATGCCACCCGGGAGGGATTCCCGGGTGGTTTTTTTGTTGGTTGGATTGAACAATGATTCAACGTAATGTAGAAATGACGCAAATCTTAGAATCGTCATGCTTGTATAACGTAGAATAATATACGTATCTTTGTAGTATATAATACACGTATATGACACGAAAACTCACATTAACCGTAGAAGACAATATTATTGGTCTTGCTAAGCGATATGCTGCTGCGCATGGATTGAGTTTGTCGGAAATGATTGAAAATTATCTCAAGGTTGTGGTCGGACCATCGGCTAGATCGGGTGAAAATGCACTTTCGCCCAAGGTGAAAAAGTTATTGGGATCAGTCAAGAAAACTGGCTCCCGGAGTTACAAAGACACGCTGGCTGGTGAGTTGCGGAAAAAATATAAAAAATGACGCATCTTTTCCTCGACACCAATGTCGTTCTTGATTTTCTGACAGATCGAAAACCATTTTCCAATGAAGCAGCGAGAATATTTATGGCTGCAGAAGATGGAAGTGCCAGGTTGTATGTCTCAGCAATCAGTTTTAATAATTTGTACTACGTGATTCGTCAAACTGAGGGGCACAAAAAAGCGATGGAATTGATTGAATTGCTGGATACCCTGGTTCTAACGGTTGATCTGAATAGCACAATTATTAGAAAAGGTTTCAGAACAGCAGGACGAGATTTTGAAGACGCAATACAGTTGCATTCGGCCAGATCACAGAAAAAAATACAAGCTATTGTTACCCGAAATGAAAAAGATTTTAAGAATCGTGATTTGGTAATATTGTCTCCTGCCAGTGCTGTAAAATTGTTGGATGCAATTGAATAATTATTTACCAATCATCATTCCGATTCTACCTCTCACAGCTCCAGCAAAATATCTCGCTCGTTGCGTCATCGAATCATCTTTCGCAATTTTCCATTTGACGCGATTGACTACATAGCGCAATGCGTAATCGTAGTATCGTCTCGAGTAAGTTCGCTTGAAATCAATGTCCCGGTCATTGCTGGTTTCCCATTCGCCAACATGAGTGAAAGTATCGCGCGTCTCTTCAAAAAGTTCCGTGCCGCGAATCGGGTAGGCGAGTGTAATCGTAAAATGATGCGGATTCGCTTCGATAAGATGAGTAACAGTTTCTTTGATGTCGCTCTCCGTTTCTCCGGGATATCCCAGCATGATAAATGTTCCGGCTTCC
This sequence comes from uncultured Chryseobacterium sp., assembly GCA_964495745.1. Lineage (GTDB taxonomy): Bacteria > Bacteroidota > Bacteroidia > Palsa-965 > Palsa-965. The sequence continues at coordinate 11,759 of CAZBYM010000032.1, forward strand.
ATTCCTTTTTTTCGGGTCAGCTGAATCATGTTGCGTACCTGCATCACATCTACACGACGATCCATTGCATCAATTATTTTCTGCGAACCGCTTTCTGCTCCGATCCAGATACGAAAGCAACCACTTTGCGCTAGTTGATCAAGTATTTCTTCACTTAGTCTGTCAGAACGGGAAATAATTTCATAACGGATTTTCAATTTTCGATTTTCAATTTCGGCAGCGAATTCTTTCATCCATTTCGGACTAACAGTAAAAACATCATCTACAAACCAAATTGAATCGAACGTATAGTTGCCTTGAAGTTCTTCGATTTCATCCACTACCAGTTTCGGGCTTCTTCTACGATACGATAAACCGTAAACGGCACGACTGCACCATTTGCAGGTGTATGGACATCCACGCATGGTGCTTACAGAAATGGAACTTTGTCCGTGAGCTTTTTTCCAGGTGTCAAAATATTTCTGAAGATCAACTTTCTTTCGGTTGGGAAAGGGAAGTTGATTGATATCTTTCAGCAATTCGCGTTCTGCGTTTTGCATGTGATTTCCTTCTGTGTTTTTCCAATGAATTCCTTTTATTTCACCCAGGTCGTGTTTGTTTCGATTAAATGCATCAACCACCTCGAACATACTTTCTTCTCCTTCCCCAATAATTATGACATCTGCTCCAACTTTCAATAGTGGTTCTGAATGTTGACGAACTTCAGGTCCGCCAAGAATTATTTTGGTGTGTGAAAGTTCTTGTTTGCTTTTAATGAAGCGAATAATTCTGATCACATTCACACGGGTCATGAGATTGGTGTACATTCCAATCACATCAGGCTTTGCAGTGATAAGATGGTTGCAAAGTTTGTCGTACGTGGAAAAAGTCGAATCAAAAATTTCGTTGTCATAACCGTTTTTCTCGAGCCACGCGGAAATGCAAAGAATTCCCAGCGGAACATACGGCTTCATGATGGCCTGTTCTTTTGGATCTTCGGAGAGAAAATAACCGTGAGTGAGGAGGATTTTCATGGTCTGTGAAGATAAAGTAATTATTATTGAATATGTTGACAGACGAATTACCTTCGTATTGTGAAGAGCAAGCAATCGTATAGCATATTACGACTCAAATGTCCTCGTTGCCATGAAGGAAGTTTGTTCATGGTGAGTAATGCGTATAATCTGAAACGAATGCTCGACATGCCTGACAGATGCGCAGTTTGTAATCAGGATTTCAGAATCGAACCTGGATTTTATAGTGGCGCGCTTTGGATTAGCTTCCCAATTGTTGTAGCGCTGGCAATTCCACTTTGGCTCCTGGTGTTCATGCTGGCTGATTTCTCGTTCGATGTAATATTTCTGATGTTTGCAAGCCTCATCATTGGATTACAGCCAGTAATTATGCGATACAGCAGGGCGATTTGGATTCATATTTTTGTGAAATATGATCCCGGAGTGTTGAAAAAATAGGGGATGGTTGTTGCTATTTTTTCACAAGATCCATCAGGAAATGATCCGCTTTCCTCGCCAGAGACGGAATATTTCCGAGCGTATTTTCAAGAGCATTCAACGCTTTGAGCAAAATTGGTTTATTGCGGAAATAATTGTCGGTGTACGAAGGAGGAATTGTCCACCCAACTGCCTTTTGTGCTTTCACATGAAAGACATTGCCAAGAAGATTTGCTAATTTCTCGGGACTATAATAGTAGGTAGTGAATGTTTCACCTTCGATTGTTACACTTACACCTTGGGCATTTTTTCTGCGATTAATTTCATTGACCTGTTTCTTTTTTCGAAAATACAATTGTTCCATTGTACAATCGTCGCTCATGACTACCGCAATAAATCTTCCGCCCGGGCGCAAAAGCAGCGAGACGGTTTCGCCGAGAAGTTTCAGCGCTTGTTCATCAACGCAATTCATTCCACCGAAATTAGAAAATACAAGGTCGAAAGAGCCGGGCGCAAATCGATTGCCAATTTCTTCGAATGGGCAAACTTGAAATTCTGCTGCGAGATTGGCACCACGAACTTTTGCTGTAGCTGATTCAATCATGTTGCGGGAAAGATCCGTGGCTGTAACCCGAAAGCCTTTAGAAGCCAACCACTTTGCATCTTCACCTGTTCCGCAGTTTAATTCGAGAATGCGGGGATATGATTCAGGTGTAATAGCTTTGTTAAGATAATTCCACACGCGATTGCGTTGAAGACGACCGATGGCAGTATTCGTGAACTCATCATCGTATTTGGCAGCAGCGGCATCAAATGCGTTTTCAGTTCCCGACATTTTCCAACTCTTTTAGTTTTTTCTTTTCCATCCACACAGTTGGATAATAATAAGCGAGGGAAGATACTCTTCGCAGATCTTTCTTTTGAAGTTCAGCTGGCCGGGAAAATAATTTGCGAAGACTTTCTATTCCTTGTTTCTTGCGGTAATGTTTGTGAACGAACCGATGCAGTTGCTTGTAATATTCAGGTGAGTACGTATTCTTGAACATGAGATGCAAATCATCAGAATCTTTCCAGTTCTGTTTCTGAATAAGTTCTGATTTCACATTCTCATAAAATTGTGTTCCTGGAAGCGGGTAAGAAACTGAAATTCCAATATCATCTGGCAAACATTCGTTTAATAAGTCGATCGTCAGCTGGATGTCTTCGCTTGTTTCTCCAGGGTAACCAAATTGTAAGAAGAAGGCGGTGTGTATACCATGTTTCTTCAGCAAGGCATTTGCTTTTCGGATTTGATCAATAGAGGTGCCTTTGTCCATGGCATCGAGAATTTTTTGAGAACCACTTTCTGCGCCCATCCAAACATAATCGCATCCTGATTTGGCAAGAGCGGAAATGTAGTTTTCCTGAACTAACAAATCCGCGCGCGACTGAATTTTATATTTGATGCGGAGTTTGTTTTTGTCAATGAGATTCGCGAATTCGATAACCCATTCGGGTTTCAATCCAAAAATATCGTCACAGAACCAGATGTAATCGTACTTGAATTTCTCTTGCAGAAAAATAAGTTCATCAACAACTTTTTGTGGTGAGCGTGTGTTGTATCTGTTCCCGTAAATTGGTTTTGCACACCAGTTGCATTTGAAGGGACAACCTCGCGTAGTGGCAACGTTCAAGGTGAAGTAGCCGTTCTTGTTCGTCCAGATTTTTCGATACTCATCTATGTCAATAAGATCCCAAGCGGCCATTGGTAGCGAGTCGAGTTCTTTCATCACACTACGCTTTGCCGTTTCACGAACTTCTGCACCATCTTTCCAAACTAATCCTTGAACTTGGTTTGGAACCCAAGATTTATTTTCAAGTTGTGTGACTAGTTCGAGCAAGGCCATTTCTCCTTCACCTTTAATAACTACATCTGCGCCTTGATCGAGATATTTTTCGAAGTGATCAGTGGAGTCGCTGCTGTTGGTAATAACAGTGCAATTTCTTATCTTGGCAAATTGCTGCATCTTAAAAGCAGCGTCACGCATGTTGGTTAAACACATTTTCGTGAGGTAATTGAAACCATCATCATACACCACGAATACATCAGGCTTAAACGTATCAAGTACAGGAATTAACTCATCAGCCGAATTGGAAAATTGCGAATCAAAAAGTCGCACGTCGTGTCCGCTTTCTCTCAACACGGCAGCGGCTAAAATTGTACCAAGAGGCGGATACGGTTGTCCGAGTTCCCATTGCTTGGGATCGAAACGCATGAAGTAGGAATGGGAGAAAAGGATTTTCACTCTACAAAGATCGGATTTTCCGGTCAATGACTGCCACGAAGACTCGAAGACCAAAAGAATCCAAGAAGAACGGATTAGATACTATTTTTCTCGTGATGTCCATTCCATTACGTGGGGTTGAATCTGTATGTTATGCTCGGCTTGTAATTCTGCACGTTTTTCTTCCAGCTTGCCAAGGACTACGCGCTGAAAGCCTTGTGGATGGTGTTTCGAAACATTTTTCCGAGAACGAAAATCTACTTCGAAATCAGATTTGTTGAGATGAGGAAATTTCTTTTTCCAACGTCGTAAGGTGATATAGAAAAAACGTGTGTCAAGCCATTCGCCAAATGATCCTGACAATGTCCGTTCAAGAATGCGTTTTATCCGGCCGTTGCGTGTAGGATGGATTTCATGATTTGTTTTTTCCGAATTCGGATAAAATATTCGGGCCCATTTATTCTCATCCAAAAATTGATTGAAGGCATTGGTGTCTCGCATTGGCTTAACAAATACGATTTCTGTAGCGGCAAAAAGGTTGCGATCAGGGATCGAAAGATTCGCTGTGTCAATGAAATAATTAACGCAGAAATATTTTTTCGAATTGAGTAGAAAAAGCTTCTTGAAAAGAACCAGACATGTGCGTGCAACCCAAAGTCGATTTGGTTCAGTGAAAATAAAGTAGTCGATGTCTCCTTTCTTGTCCATTGTTCCTTTCGAAAGAGAACCGCTGATACAAACAGTTCTTACGAATGGAAATCCTGAAATGAACTTCGACCAGCGCTCTGCTTTTGCATGATAGCGAACCGCGCGTGCATTGCGTTCTCTTCGTAGACTGATGAAGTGATCCGCGCCGCTTAGAAAAAACAAACCGTCTTTGGAATGAATCACTCCAATCGCCTGAAGTTCTTCAATAGCAGAAGCGATCTCAGTAAGCGAGCAAGATTCCCATTGACAAAATTGGAATATTTCGTCCAGCGTAAGCGGATGCCGGAATACATCGAAGTAAATGATCGTCAACAGCGCAGCATTCGCTTGGTTGCTCAGCGAATGAGGTAATTTGTGGGCTGTATTTTCGATGATCACGATGTGGGTTGAATATCGTTATTTGTTTTGAAACTAAACCCAAGAATGTAGTTTTTCTCCCAACGAATCAGTTTTTCCATTCGTTGTTGGGAATTCCATCCGCGTTTCTCTGCAGTG
>CAZBYM010000033.1:0-16510 GCA_964495745.1 uncultured Chryseobacterium sp.
TTACAACCACAACCTGCTAATCAAATATCCCAGAAAAAACCACCAAAAACTACGTGTTTCTACAGTGAAAGGCGGGATGGCATATTCTTACGTCCCCAACTAGGCGTGAACGAGGCTCAAAAGCGACTGAAAAAGCAGTTTTCCGTCAATATTTGAAAGTTCAGGATCGGAAGCGCGTTCAGGATGCGGCATCATTCCGAAAACATTTTTGCCTGCGTTACAAACGCCTGCAATGTTCTCCAGCGCACCATTGGGATTGGATTCGGGAGTGATTTGTCCATTTTCATCGCAATAGCGGAAAAGGACTTGTCCATTCGCGTTGAGTTCTTTCAATGTTTTTTCATCCGCATAAAACCGGCCTTCTCCGTGAGCGATTGGAATTTTCAAAGCTCTATCGAGAGGAACTTTTGAAGTTATTAGCGTGTCGTTGGTTTGAGCTTTTATGAAGACATTGGAACAGTTGAACTTTCGACTTGTATTGTGAAGTAAAGCTCCCGGCAATAATCCTGACTCGCATAAAACCTGAAATCCATTACACACTCCGAACACATATCCACCTTTGCCAGCGAAATCAATTACTTCATTCATGATTGGAGAAAAGCGTGCAATTGCGCCGGAACGTAAATAATCTCCGTATGAGAATCCGCCTGGCAGAACAACACAGTCGACGTTTTTCAAATCACGGTCTTTATGCCAGAGTTCAACAACTTCCTGTCCCATGATTTTGCTGAGAACATAAATCATATCCTGATCGCAATTTGATCCCGGGAAAATTACAACGCCGAATTTCATTGGAGAAAATTTAGGATGTAAAGATAGGAATTGTTCGGAGTTTCGGGTTCAGGGTTTCGAGTTGGTAGTGTATCAGTTTCAACTATTTTTTCTGCGCAACAGAAAATAGGAACGCGTCCTTCGACAGGCTCAGGGCAAGGATTGCGCGGATCAATCGGATTTTCGCGGATTGTTTAGTGACACCAATCTGCCATAGCAGATTGAAATCCGTCACGATCCATTTTTGATCCGCATGGCGGATCATCCGCGAAAATCCCTGCCCGTCCGGCAGGCGGGCGCTCAATCCGCGCCCTATGCGCAGCACAGGATCCGCGTTCCTATTGAAGTGCTACGATTGCGCCATCAATTAACATAAGGAGCTAAAACGCTAAACTGATATCCGCCTGCGGTGGATCGTTGGATTTTCGCAGTTCGGTTATTAATTAGAGTGGAACGTTTATGATCAAACTGAAACACTGCCAAGCCGAATCCTTCATCTGTATTATGTCTTCCATTTCGTACCTTTGCACCGATATGCGAATAACCCTACCGCTGATCTTGTTGTTTTTGATCCTTCCGTTTATGGTGTGGGCGCAACCTCAACCTGTAAAACAGGAGAAAGTAGGCGTTGTACTCAGCGGTGGCGGAGCTTCCGGCTTAGCGCATATTGGCGTCCTCAAAGCTCTTGAAGAAAATAATATCCCGATTGATTATATCTGCGGTACTTCAATGGGCGCATTAATTGGATCCATGTATTGCATGGGTTACACTCCAGATGAAATTCAAGCAACAATTCTTTCTGACGAATTCGATAGTTGGGCGAACGGAATAATTGAACCGCAGTATGTGTATTACTTCAAGAAAAAAGAAGACAATGCTTCCTGGGTGACTTTCAAAATATCTCCAGACACAACATTGAGCACAAGTTTACCTACGAACTTAATTTCTCCGCTGCCAATGGATTTTGCGTTGATGGAAAGAACAGCAGCAGCATCGGCAGCAGCCGGATATAACTTCGACAGTTTGTTTGTTCCTTTCCGCTGTGTTGCTTCTGATGTTGCACGCAAGAAATCTGTAATTTTCAAAGATGGCGATCTTGGTGAAGCAGTTCGCGCTTCTATGTCTTATCCGTTCTATTTAAAACCAATTCGTGTTAATGGAGCATTACTTTTCGACGGAGGACTTTACAATAATTTTCCGAGTGACGTGATGTACCGCGACTTTTTTCCTGACTTCATCATCGGAAGTAATGTGGCAACTGAGTTTCCGAATCCGGATGAGGACAATCTGCTTTCACAGGTACGTGCAATGCTTACGAGTCCAACACTTTTCGATCCGAAATGTGAAAATGGAATTGTGATTGAGCCGGATGCCGATTGGGCCGGATTATTCGCCTTTGATGCGGCGCAACGTTTGATCGACAGCGGATACGCAGCTGCAAAAAGAAAAATCGACGACATAAAAATCAATGTGACCAGAAGATCTGATCCAATCGAACTTGCTGCAAGACGCGCTGCATTCAAAGCGAAACAACCTCCACTCGTTTACGATAAAATAGAAATTGAAGGTCCCGGGATTAAGAAACCGCAGGAAACATATGTTCGAAAAATGCTTCGCCATAATGAAGAATTTGTCACCAATGAACAAATGAAACCTGGTTATTTCCGGCTTGCCGCGGATGACCAGATACAATCGATCTATCCTATTGCACGATACAACAAATCAACCGGGTATTATGATTTGCGTTTGACCATCAAGAAAGAGAAAAATCTTTTTACGCAGTTTGGAGGAAACTTTTCGAATCGACCCATAAATATGGGTTTTATTGGACTACAATATAACTTTCTGGGAAATCCGTCCTTCAGCATTATGGCCAATGGCTATTTCGGAAAATTATACAGTGCGGCACAAATAAAAACACGAATAGATTTTCCTACGCGATTACCATTTTTTGTGGAGCCTTCATTCACATGGAATCGATTTGACTACTACAAAAGCACTCCGACATATTTTGTTGATACGCGTCCGCCATTTCTTGTTCAGATCGAACGATCAGGAGAATTGAACATGGGGATGCCGGTGACAAACAAAACGCGTTTAATTGTAGGCGCTGGTGGAGGGTTCATTCGTTACTTGTATTATCAGACCGACGCATTTACTTCCGCGGACACTTCCGATCGTACAGAATTGAATTTGTTCTCTGCTCATCTATTGTATGAGCGAAGCACATTGAATAGAAAACAATACGCCACTTCCGGAACATTTTTTGCCTTTAGCGCCAGATTTGTAAACACCGAAGAATATTACGAACCAGGAACAACTTCACCGTTCATTGATCCTTATCGCGCAATCCACACATGGTTTCAATTCAAACTCACGTACGATACTTATTTCAAGGAAAAAGGGAAATGGAGAATCGGATTTCTCGGAGAAGCGGTTTGGACTTTCCAGCCCTTCCTCAGTAATTATACTGCGAGTATTCTTAGTACTCCGGGATTTCAACCTACGCCCGACAGCAAAACATTGTTCATACCAACACTTCATGCACATCAATATGCAGCAGCTGGTTTGAAAAGTATTTTTGTTATCTGGAAAAATGTTGACTGGCGATTGGAAGGTTATGCTTTTCAACCTTATCAGGCACTTCGCGAAAAACCAGATCACACAGTTGAATATGCAGCACCACTTCAAATTGCTGATCTTTCCTATGTAGCCACATCTGCGTTGGTTTGGCATTCGCCGCTGGGCCCAGTAAGCGCAGGAATGAATTACTATAGCAGCAGGGAAGAACCCTTCTCATTTCTGGTGCATTTCGGATACATTATCTTCAACCGGAAAACGCTCGAATAAAATATTTTGCCTCAAGTGTTGCATTTGTCGATTTTTTATGTGAACATTTGCGTCGATAATTCAAGAACAATAAACAATCTGATCAACTGGTGAAATGAAACACCTAATTAACATGGCTGCTTTGATCCTTAGCATTGGGTCACTGGTTCGTAAGAACCGGATTTGCTATGTCCCACAATCAATTGTTATCGCTTCCCCACGACGACGACCGGCATACATGAGCCGAATCTGAGCCAACGCGTAGAGCGTCGTCTTTTCTCAATTTTTCTTATTCGATAATTCACGTGTTCTGATCAACTGATCATTTCACATGGTTTCATCCGTTCCCTTACCGGAACACATGTGCTTTTCACAATGGAAAAAGTCACACATGTGAACGTGCTTACAGCAAGCATTATTCACTTTGCATACGCAGAAGAAATCTGCAACGAAATGGAATCCTCTGCAAGAGCAAGAGGCACCGGAATCGCGCAACGTACTCCCGATTACATTCGTCAAAAAATGATTGAAGGTAAATCAGTGATCGCATTGTCCGCAGAAGGAGCATGGGCAGGATTCTGTTACATCGAATCATGGAGCCACGGAGAGTATGTGGCGAACTCGGGACTCATTGTTGCGCCTGCTTTTCGCAAGTTTGGCCTGGCTACGAGAATCAAAGAAGAAATTTTTTCACTCTCGAGAGAAAAATATCCTGATGCGAAAATATTTGGCTTAACGACAGGATTAGCGGTGATGAAAATTAATTCAGATCTCGGCTACGAGCCTGTTACTTATTCGGAACTAACGAATGACGATGCATTTTGGAATGGATGCAAAAGTTGCGTCAATTATTCCATTCTCATCAGCAAGGACAGACAGAATTGTTTGTGCACAGCAATGCTCTACGACCCGAATGAAGTGATGAATATGAACATGGAAACTCCGGGACAGATGTTTCGAAAAAAGTCGCGACTCTACGAGCGATGGATGAAATTGAAACAGAAAATATTACTGAGGAAATTAACTAAAGAGAATCAACAAGCTTGAAAATTCAAACATGAAAAAGAAAAATATAGTGCTCGCATTTAGTGGCGGATTAGATACCACGTTTTGTGCTGTGTGGTTAAACACAAAACAGGAATACAACGTTCACGCCATCGCAATTGACACCGGTGGTTTTACCAATGAAGATCTCGCGCAAATCGAACAACGTGCTGAATTGGCAAAAGTTGCTTCATTTGAAATTATTGATGGTAAAACTTCTTTGTACGAAATGTGCATCAAAAATCTGGTCTACGGCAACGTGCTGAAAAACGGAACATACCCACTTTCCGTCAGCGCAGAAAGAGTTGTGCAGGCTATTCTCATTGCTGAAAAAGCAAAAGAATTGGGAATTAACGCGATTGCACATGGAAGCACCGGCGCTGGAAACGATCAGGTAAGATTTGATATGCTTATTGACATTCTCCTTCCTGGAGCAGAAATTATTACACCAGTGCGAGATTTGAAACTTTCGCGCGACCAGGAAATCAAATTTTTGAATGATCAAGGAATCAACATCGAGTTTCACCAACCAATGTATTCCGTGAACAAAGGAATTTGGGGAACATCAGTTGGTGGAAAAGAAACACTCACTTCTCGCCTGCCGTTACCGGAAGAAGCATGGCCAACTCCTGTGACCAAAACCGGAAGCGAAGAAATTGTTTTGGGGTTTGTGAAAGGAGAATTGAAATCCGTGAACGGTGTTCTCTTTCCGAACAGTGTTGTAGCAATCAATAACCTGCAATCTATTTCTGCACCATATGGGATCGGACGTGATATACATGTTGGCGATACAATTATCGGCATCAAAGGCCGAGTTGGATTTGAAGCCGCAGCGCCAATGATTATTATCAAAGCGCATCACGCACTCGAAAAACATGTTTTGACTAAGTGGCAATTGTATTGGAAAGAACAAGTTGCACAATGGTATGGCAATTGGCTGCACGAAGGACACTATTTCGAACCTGCCATGCGCGATATTGAATCGTTGCTGTCCAATTCACAGGAAAAAGTTACGGGTGATGTCTTTGTACAGCTGTCGCCACATCGTTTCTATGTGAACGGCATTGAATCAAAACACGATCTCATGCTGGCACAAGAAGGTAAATACGGCGAAATGAACGACGGATGGACAGGAGAAGATGTAAAAGGGTTCACGAAAATATTCGGGAATCAGGTGAAATCATGGTACCAATTAAATCACAAGAATTCCTTAAAACCCAAACATGAAAAAGTTTAATGTAGGAATTGTAGGAGCAGCCGGATATACGGGCGGAGAACTGTTTCGGCTCTTACTCAATCATGAAAATGTCGGAAATATTTCAGCTGTAAGCAGAAGCCACGCCGGCACAATGGTTACGCAAGCACATCCTGATTTGCATGGAGAAACCAAAGTGAAATTTACTTCCGCGCTGAATGGAAATGAAGATGTTATTTTCCTTTGCATGGGCCATGGAGAATCTGCAAAATGGATAGATCTTAATTCCATTACTGAAAAACAAATCGTGATTGATTTGAGCCAGGATTTTCGACTCAAGAGAAATTCATGGGCTTACGGCTTGAGCGAATGGAATAAGGAATCAATCAAGACGTCCAGATTGATTGCGAATCCGGGTTGCTTTGCAACTCTGATACAATTGATGCTTGCTCCGATCGCACAAGCCGGTTTACTCTCCGGAAATATAGAGATCGCTGCGACTACCGGTTCAACAGGTGCAGGTCAACAACCAAATGCACAAACTCATTTCAGCTGGAGAAATGGAAATCACTCCGCTTACAAACCGTTGGCTCATCAACATCTTGATGAAATCCACGAAACAATTTCTCAATTACAAATTTCATGGAAAGATAAAATCAATCTTATTCCGTTTCGCGGATCGTTTACAAGAGGAATTCATGCGGTGGCACATCTGGAAATGAACACGAGTATTGAAGAGTTCTCCAGCGCATTCTACAACTCGTATAACAACGAACCATTTGTTCATATGGTAGAACATGCCCCAGATGTCAAGCAACTCGTGAACACCAACAAATGTTTTTTGCATCTCGAAGAAATAAATAATCGCCTTGTCATAACTGGTGCCATCGACAATCTTCTCAAAGGAGCTTCAGGTCAAGCAGTTCAAAACATGAATATCGCTTTAGGAATTACAGAAACTACCGGATTGAAACTTAAACCTCTTGCCTACTAGCCATGAAACCATTTGATGTTTATCCACTACTTCCAATCACTCCAGCACACGCAAAGGGTTGTATCGTTACTGACGATAACGGAATCAACTATCTCGATTTTTATGGCGGACATGCTGTGATTTCAATTGGGCATTCTCATCCGCTGTACACCCAACGTCTTACTGAGCAAATTCAGAAAATTGGATTCTATTCGAATGCAGTTCTAAATCCATTGCAAGAAAAATTAGCAACACGACTTGGTGAAATTTCAAGCAAGCATGAATTTCAATTATTCTTTTGCAATTCCGGCGCAGAAGCAAATGAGAATGCTTTGAAACTTGCTTCTTTTGTCACAGGCAGAAAAAAGGTAGTTGCATTCACAGGATCATTCCACGGCAGAACATCTGCTGCAGTTGCAGCAACAGACGATCTTTCACTTAATGCAACAATCAATCTTCAGCATGAAGTCGCATTTGTAGAACTCAACAATTTCGAGTCTGCGAGTCAAATTATCGACAGTCAGACTTGCGCCGTAATCATCGAAGGAATTCAGGGAGTCGCAGGAGTTATCGAACCAACGGATGAATTTCTCCTGCATCTTGAAATGTTGTGTAAGAAATCCGGAGCACTTTTCATTCTGGATGAAGTTCAGAGCGGTTGTGGCAGAACCGGAGATTACTTCGCACATACAAGAAGCGGAATACAGCCCGACCTCATTACACTGGCGAAAGGAATTGGCAACGGTTTTCCAATAGGAGCAGTCATGATCGCTCCACATATCAAACCAAAACATGGAATGCTTGGCACAACATTTGGCGGAAATTATCTCGCATGTGTTGCTGCATTGTCGGTAATTGAAGTGATGGAAAATGAATCTCTGATGAAAAATGCAAAAGACGTCGGAGATTATCTGTTGCAAAATCTCAAGAAAGTGCCAGGCGTAGTTTCTGTGAGCGGAAGAGGATTGATGATCGGAATTCAATTCGAATATCCTGTTGCAACAATAAGAAAACAACTTGTTGAAGAATGTCACATTTTCACCGGTTCGGCATCTTCGAAAAACACAATCCGTCTTCTGCCGCCCCTTTGTATAACCAAAGCTGAAGCACAACAACTAGTAAAAGCACTTCTACACGTTTCATCTTTACAACCTGTCTGAATGAAAAACTTCACATGTGCTTTCGATGTTGATAATGTCTCTCAACTGATTGATCAGGCTTTGTGGCTGAAGAAAAATCCACATGCATTTTCTAAAGCTGGAAATAATCTCACACTGGGATTACTTTTCATGAATCCAAGTTTGAGAACCAGATTAAGTACGTTGAAAGCTGCACAACTAATCGGACTGAACACACTTTCGGTAAATGCTCAAACGGAAGGATGGATGCTTGACTTTTCCAATGATCCAATGAATCATACAACCGTTGAACATATCAACGAAGCCGCTGGCGTTTTGGGAGAATACTGCGATATCATAGGAGTGAGAAGCTTCCCATCCTTGATCAACAAGTCACAAGACGACCGGGAAACAATTCTTCTTCAGTGGATGAAAAAAAGTAAACGGCCACTACTAAGTATGGAATCTGCAACGCGTCATCCGTTGCAAAGTCTTGCCGACATGATGACGATTCGTGAATTATTTCCAGTAAAAAAACCGAAAGTTGTGCTTACGTGGGCGCCGCACGTCAAACCCGTACCACAAGTTGTCGCGAATTCATTCTGCGAATGGATTCAATTCATGGATGTTGATTTTCATATTGCCTGTCCGGATGAAGTAAGATTGAATGAAGAATTTACTTCGCACGCAACAATGACGAATAATCAACAACATGCTGTGCAAGGAGCAGATATCGTGTATGTGAAAAGCTGGTGCAGCTACGAGCAGTATGGACAATTCCATTCTGATAATTCCTGGTTGCTCACAAAAAACAAACTAGCAAACACAAACAACGCGCATGTCATGCATTGTTTACCAGTCCGGCGCGATGTAGAATTGAGTGCAGAAATTCTGGACTGCGCTCAATCAGTAGTCCTTCAACAAGCCGCGAACAGAGTTCCTGCTGCGCAAGCCGCACTTCTTAATTTGATTCATGCAAATTTTCAAAACAAGAAGTTAGAAATTCCACATGAGACACTTTATACAGAACCAGGATGAAAGAGCAACTCACAGTCGTTAAACTTGGCGGCACAATCATTGATAGCGATGAAGATCTGAAAATCTTCCTGAAACACTTTTCGAAAATTCAAGGTGCGAAAATTCTCGTCCATGGAGGAGGCAAGATTGCTACAACAATTGGAAATCAACTTGGAATTGCACCAATCATGATTGAAGGCCGGCGGGTGACCACTGCAGAAACATTGGAACTCGTAACAATGGTTTATGCAGGATTGCTCAACAAGAAAATTGTCGCCCAACTACAATCTTGTTCCTGTAACGCTTTCGGATTATGCGGAGCCGACGGAAATCTGATTCGGGCGAAAAAACGATCAGTCCAACCGATTGACTTTGGTTTTGTTGGCGATCCGGAATTAGTGGATGCCCAATTGCTGAATACTTTGCTTTCGGAAAATCTAACTCCCGTGATTGCGCCGATAACACACAACGGTCAAGGTCAATTGCTGAACACAAATGCGGATACAATTGCTCAAACAATTGCTAGTGCAATGAGTCAGAATTTTCAAGTTCATCTCGTGTTCGCTTTCGAAAAAAAGGGAGTGTTGTCCGATATAAACAATCGCGAAAGCAGAATTGAACAACTCAGCTCTCAAGATATCGAAGCAATGAAACTTTCCGGCACCATCCACAACGGAATGTTACCCAAACTATCCGCTGGATTTCAAGCACTGGAAGACGGAGTCGATCGCGTTTGTGTTGGAAGTGCATTGGAACTTGATAAAATCATCGCGAATAATAAATTGGCAACACAATTAATCAAATGAAAATAGAATCATTAGTTCAGGATGCAATTGCACTTCTGAAAGAACTTATTTCCATTCCGTCTTTTTCGAAATCAGAAAACCGTACGGCCGAGCTATTGGAGAAAAAACTTCAGGAATCCGGATGTGCTGTACAAAGAAGTGGAAATAATATCTGGGCGAAGAACAAACACTACGATATTACGAAGCCAACTCTGCTACTCAATTCTCATCATGACACAGTAAAGCCAAATAACAGCTGGACGGTTGATCCGTTTATTGCAACACACACCGGCGATAAAATCATTGGACTTGGCGCGAACGATGCCGGAGCATCTCTGGTTAGTTTGTTCATGGCATTTCGATATTTCTACTCAGCTGAAAACCTTCCTTTCAATATTATTTTTGCCGCAACAGCAGAAGAAGAAATTTCAGGAGCTGGTGGAATTGAATCGGTTTACTCGAAATTCGGACCTGTTGATTTTGCGATTGTCGGAGAGCCAACTCAAATGAATGTAGCAATTGCGGAAAAAGGTTTGCTTGTGCTTGACTGTATTTCTCATGGTAGAAGTGGACACGCAGCGCGGGAAGAAGGTGAGAACGCTATTTATTCTGCGATCAAAGACATTGAATGGTTCAACACTTTTCAATTTGAGAAATCTTCTCCATGGCTGGGAAATGTAAAAATGTCGGTGACCATGATCGAAAGCGGCACTCAGCACAATGTAATTCCTGACACATGCAAATTTACTGTTGATGTACGCGTTAACGAAATGTATTCTCCGGAAGAAATTCTTTCCATCATCAAACAGCAAGTGAAATGTGACGTCGTTCCACGTTCAATCCGCATTCGCTCATCCGGGATAATTGAATCGCATCCATTAATAGTAACAGCCAAATCGCTGAACAGGAAATTGTATGGTTCACCAGCTACTTCGGATCAGGCGTTCATCTCTGCTCCATCAATTAAAATGGGCCCCGGAGATTCGGCTCGTTCGCATACAGCAGATGAATACATTTTGATCGAAGAAATTCAGAATGGAATCGAAGAATACATTCTCTTTATTAATACGCTTACTCAATTCGTAAATCGTACATCCTAAATCGTAAATTTCCCAATGAAACTCTGGAACCAAAAATCATCCGTCAATCAACTTGTTGAACAATTCACTGTTGGATCAGATCGTGAAGTAGATTTGCATCTGGCGAAATACGATGTCATCGGTTCGATTGCTCATGCAAAAATGCTGGCACACACGAAACTTATTTCTCCGGAGGAGTGCGGACTTCTTGTTGCAGAGCTCGAACTCATCCTGATTGAAATTCAATCCGGAACATTCACCATCCCCGATGAATTTGAAGATGTTCATTCAAGAATCGAATTTCTTCTCACCGAAAAATTAGGAGAAGCGGGAAAGAAAATTCATACAGCACGGTCGAGAAATGATCAATCGTTGCTTGACATCAAATTGTACATTCGTCACGAATTGAAAGAAATCAAGACGCTCTGCGATAATCTTTTTGAAACATTAATGGTGCTGGCTGAGAAACATCAGAAAGATCTTTTGCCCGGCTACACACATTTTCAACTCGCTATGCCCTCTTCATTCGGATTGTGGTTTTCCGCTTATGCAGAAAGTCTGATTGACGATTTAGAGTTCGTCAATGCTGCGTATGCAATTGCCGACAAGAATCCACTTGGATCTGCAGCAGGTTATGGAACATCCTTTCCAATTGACAGAGAATTTACGACAAAGGAACTTGGTTTTTCATCAATGAATGTCAGCTCCGTTTATGCACAAATGACAAGAGGTAAAACCGAGAAGGCGTGCGTTACTTCCATCGCGTCAATTGCCTCAACATTAAACAAGCTAGCTGCAGATATAACGTTGTATATGAATCAGGAGTTCGCGTACGTTTCCTTTCCGGAAGAATTTACAACAGGGAGCAGCATCATGCCGCACAAGAAAAATCCGGATGTTTGGGAACTCATCAGAGCCAAAGCAAATAAATTACAGTCGGCACCCAACGAGCTGGCATTGCTTCTCACAAATTTACCTTCCGGTTACCACAGAGACTTTCAACTCACAAAAGAAATTCTCATCAATTCGGTGATTGCAATAAAACAAATGCTCATCATCTCTGAAATTACGCTCAGCAAAATTGCGGTGAGAAAAAATATTCTGGAAGATGAGAAATATGATTTGTTGTTTACCGTTGATGCTGTGAATGAGTTGGTGAAAGAAGGACGGAGTTTTAGAGATGCTTATGGAAATATCAGCAGCTTAGTAAATAGCGCCACGTTTTTTCCAACTAGAAAACTTGAGAGTAGTCACGCGGGAAGTCCGGGCAATCCGGCGTTGAAATTGATCAGAAATCGAGAATTGGATCAACACTAATTTTGCTCAGTAATCCGGTTGTTTTCTGATTCCAACTAAACCTGATTATTAGTTCCATCCATTGTGAAATCCCCAAATAAGAAACGCCATAAATCCAAGAAGAAGCACAAGAATGGCAATCGATACTCTAACAGCAAAAGTTCCGCCAATAATTACAAATGGTGTGATTAAGTAGGCGCCGAAAATTAGTACGACAGCGAGCACAAGAATCAGAACGAGCAAACCTCCTTGCCCTGAATCTGATTTCTTTGTTGAATTGTCCTTTGGTGATTCATTCTGTATTTCCGGGCCAGGCTTGATTTTTTCGGCCCTTGGATATGTCCGCGCCGCGATCGCCATACAAACTACAGCAAGCACAAACATTAAAAGTGTCAAAAATGCTAGCGGTCCACCAATTCCAAATGCGATCAATGAAAATATTCCGCCAAGAAAAAATAATGCCGTCATCACTCCAAACCATGTCGAAATCTCTTTGTCTGGCTCAATTGGAATTTGCGATTTTTGATTCATGAAATCCGGCAGACACTTCTTAATCACGCTCTGTCTTGGAAAGGTTGGCGGAATTTTCACAGTTGATTCTTGGTCTGCATTGCAATCAACTTTTTTATTGCTCATCAAACTATCCTTCTGCCTCGATTCTTCAACTTTTGAATCTAATTCAACATTACGAGCAGTAACAAGAGCGACCTCGATCTGCTGTTGGGGCCGGACTTCTTTCTGAAAATTTTGTTTGTTTCTATTGATGTAGAATCCTTCTCGGTAATGCCTCTTCTCAATACTACACGACAAAAAAACCGTACTGCAAAACAATACGGTCAATGAAATTGAAATGAAATATGTGTTTCTGTTCTTCAATGCAGAGAATTAAGCCATCCCTTTTGTTCCACCAAAATTCATTGGAAATGCGTTGGAAAATTCCGTGTCATTCACGGGCCCGTGCGCACTTTCAAATCGTCCGATATTTTCCTTGAGAGCTTTCATCAAACGCTTCGCGTGTTGTGGTGTCAAAATTATCCGCGATTTTACCTTGGCCTTGGGAACTCCTGGCATTACCTGGATAAAATCTAGAATAAACTCGGAATTTGAGTGGGTGATTATCGCAAGATTAGAATACATTCCTCCTGCAATATCTTCAGTCAGCTCGATATTCATTTGTCCCGGTTGTTGCTGTTCTTCGTTGGCCATTTTCTGTGTTTTGGACGACTAAGATACGAAAAGCGGGCCTGAATTCGAGCTAAAATCGCGTTTTGAGGATGCGTAGAAACTTTACCCGTTTTCATTGGCAAATCGGTAACAATTGCCTGTAGTTCATCGTTAAACTCATCGGTACCGTCGAAATTTCACTCGTTGGCCCTTGCACATTATGAGAAATGACCTAACTTTCACTTCAGAATCCGGTACGCGGCAATGTCCGGCTTTGATTTTGAAACACACATTACAGAAGTATTTCTCATGAAGATAAGGGGCACCCTTTTATTTCTATTAATTGGCACATTGACTTTGTTCTCTCAACAGAACAACTCGTCCAATTATTACATCATGGATTCCGGCGATTCAGTGGTCGCAACTCCGAACAACCGAACAAATCCTTTTCCACCTCCTTCGCCACAGGCTTGCGTTTCCGGCAATATACTTCCTCTTCCATACAATCAGAATAACGGCCAGCGCGGAATTATGTTTGACGTTACGGCACTAAATAATATCACGATAAATTGTTTTGAAGCAAACATGGCAACCGGAACGACCAACGTTGCTATTTATTACAAAGTTGGGACGCACGTAGGATTTGCTGTAACTCCTGGCGCTTGGACACTGATCAATACTGTAAGTGTAACCGGTCTTGGAGTTAATCTGGCAACACCTATTCCAATTAACGTGAATATTTCTGTTGCAGCAGGATGTACTGTTGCATTTTATATTACCCGCACAACATCTGGTGGTCCGATCGAGTATTACACCAACGGAACTGCTGTAGGAAATGTCTATGGAGCCAATGCCGATCTCCAAGTGAAAGATGGAACCGGAAAAGATTATCCATTCGGAGCGAGTTTCACTCCACGCAGATTTAACGGAACAATTTATTATACGCAAAATGCAGGACCAGTAACCGGAACTGTCAGTGGACCACTGGCCATGTGTGCAGGAACAACACAGACATACACATTCAGCAATACAGCTTGGACCACTTATACTTGGACGGTTCCTCCTGGAACAGTAATTACTTCCGGTCAAGGCACAAGTACAATTACAATTCTTGCAGGAAGTACTCCGGGAAATATTTGCTGTACTCCTTCTGGTGCATGCGGACCTGGAGCACAGGCATGTCTTGCTGTTACAATTGCTCCCGCTCCAACTTCAACACAGTCTTCCGTTAACATTCCGTGTTTCGGTGGAACGGGCAGTGCAACCATTACGGCCACGCCTGTCGGAGTGTACACGTATGTTTGGAGTCCCTCGGGTGGAAGTAGCGCTACTGCAACCGGATTAACTGTTGGAACTTATACTGTCGTGGCAACAAACAGTGGAGGTTGTTCAACAACTCAAACTTTTAATTTGACTCAACCTACTCTACTCACAGCAACTCAATCGCAAGTTAATTTAGTTTGCAATGGAGTGAACAATGGTTCGGCTTCTGTTGTAGCTGGTGGAGGAAGTCCGGGATATACCTATGCATGGCTTCCTTCCGGAGGAAATGCTGCAACTGCTTCGAATCTTGGAGCAGGAACTTACACATGTACAATTACAGATTTGAATGGTTGTACAAATACGCAATCATTTACGATCAACGCACCTGCTGCACTTAGCTTAGTTACATCATCAACTCCTTCTGTCTGCGGAAGTCCTAACGGATCTGCGAGTGTTGTTGTTTCTGGTGGAGTTGGTCCATACACTTATTCATGGTCACCATCTGGCGGAACAGGTTCAACAGAAACCGGTCTTCTCGGTGGAGCTTATGTGGTAACAGTTACAGATGCCAATCTTTGTACATCAACAGCAACAATTAACGTAATTGGAGCAAGTACTCCGACTGCGGTTATTACTGCTTCGACCGATATTCTTTGTTTTGGAAATCTCACAGGAGATGCAACTGTTACACCTTCCGGAGGAAATGGTCCATATACTTATGCTTGGTCACCGTCCGGTGGCACTGCAGCAACTGAAAGTGGACTTGGTGCGGGAACGTATGTTGTTACCGTGACGGATTTCGATGGATGCTCCGCGACAGATACTGTTACACTTACAGAACCTCCATTGTTGACTTCATCATTAATTTCAACAGATGTTATGTGCAATGGAAATGCAACTGGTGATGCAACAATTACAGTCGCAGGAGGAAACCCTGTTTATACGTACACGTGGTCACCTTCCGGTGGTAATGCGGCAATAGCAACAGGACTTACAGCACAATCTTATACTGTCATTGCAACGGATGCAAACGGATGTACGACATCACAAACAGTTACGCTTACAGAACCACCATTATTGACCACAACATTTTCTCAGGTAGATGAATTGTGCAGTGGTGGAAATAATGGTTCAGCTACAGTTACTCCAGCCGGCGGAGTAGGTCCTTATTCATATGCGTGGCTACCTTCCGGTGGAAATGCTGCAACCGCATCAGCGATCTTTGCAGGTTCATATACTTGCACGATTACAGATGCTAATGGCTGTACACTCACGCAATCATTCCTGATCACAGAACCTTTAACTGTAGTTGCAAGTTCCGGCCCGGTTACAAACGTAGATTGTTTTGGAAACTCAACCGGAGCAATTAACGTAACGCAATCTGGAGGAGTTGGACCTTACACATATTCTTGGTCGCCAAACGTTTCGAGCACAAATAGTGCTACAGGAATTCTTGCCGGAATTTATCAGATTGCAGTGACAGATGCGAATGGATGTTCTTCAACTGCGACGATAACTGTTACAGAACCTTCCATGTTAACAATGCAAGCCAGCGCTGCTCCTGCAATAATCTGTAGTGGACAACAAGTTACATTGAGTGCAACACCAGGCGGAGGTGTTCCTGCCTACGTCGTGAATTGGAATCCTGGTAACATGACCGGCAATACGCAAAACGTTTCGCCTACGATTACAACAACGTACACCGCTGTTGCAACAGATGCGAACGGATGCACAACAAGTACTACAGCGATAGTTACTGTAAATCCGGTTCCTGTTGCTTTGTTCACCACGAACGTTATTGACGGATGCGCACCTGTTTGTGTGAATTTTAGTGATGCTTCCACGATTGGTTCTCCAGGTGTAATCGTGGCTTGGGATTGGGATTTCGGTGATGGAAATTTATCTACACTTCAAAATCCTACGCATTGTTACACGACACCTGGCGTTTACACAGTAATTCTTATCGCGAAATCTGC
>CAZBYM010000034.1:0-16374 GCA_964495745.1 uncultured Chryseobacterium sp.
TGGACGCCGTCCATATCCCCCAGCACTGGTTGGATTTGCCCCGGGATTACCATTTAACACATATCCATTTACGGACGTGCCCGTACCACCTGCGCCCGGTGTGTTGAGTGAATTACAACCAGCTCCACCACCTGCAGTAACCAATACTCCAAAGCTAGAAGCTCCACCAGTAGCCCCTAGTGTGGGGCCAGACATGACTCCACCTGCACCAGCCGCACCAACTGTAATGTTGTAAGTGTTCCCAGGAGTTACTGCAACAACATCTTCCACATATGCACCGCTACCTCCGCCTGCCGCACCACCGCTCACAGGATTTGCACCGCCACCGCCACCGCCGCCTATCGCAATCACGTAAACGTAATAAACGTTAGCTGGGCAAACCCACGTTGAGTTGGTCGTATAACGTTTCATTCCATTCGTGAAACTTCCGTTTATTCCCGTTGCACCAGTCAAGCCGGTAACGCCTGTAGGTCCTGCGACACCAGTTGGTCCGACTGCACCGGTAGCGCCAATTAAACCAGTGGCACCTGGAGTGCCGGTCAAACCTGTAGCGCCAGTTGCACCTGTTAAACCGATTGCACCTGTCGAACCAATTGGTCCTTGTGCACCAGTTGCGCCGTTTGTACCTGCACTACCCGTCGCTCCTGTTAATCCAGTTGGACCTTGTGCACCAGTACCACCATTAGCACCTATAGCACCCGTCGCACCGGCAATACCTTGCGGACCTGTAGGACCATCGTTACCGATTGGGCCTTGCGCACCTGTAACTCCAACCACACCTTGTGGACCGGAAGGTCCATCGAATCCGCTTGGTCCTTGTGCACCCGTCGGACCTATTGGGCCAGATGTTCCCGAAACGCGAGCGGAGTCAGCAAAAATTGCATAGGGCACAGAAATAAATTGTGAAGTTCCCATTGATGTTAAGCCTGCTCCGAAATCAACAGACACTTCCAAAAACTCCATTCCTGCACCAAAAAGGTTCGAGGGAAAAGGAGTTACAGATCCCATGTTGATGCTGAACAAACCAAACTGATTTGTAGTTACACCAACGTGCGATTCTGTATATACAATTGTTCCTACTGGGGAAACAGTGTGAATGTCGAATTGAACTGTGATGTTTCCGTTCGCTATAACAGCGCCTGCAGCATCGCGGGCAACGCCTTGATATTTTATTTGATGGGGTGCTTGTGCAGAAATCGTTATTGAAATTATCAATACGGCAAGAGTAAAAAGATACTTCATGGAAAAATTGGTTTGTGGTGTGAATCCAAATATAGATTAATTAGCAACGCCAGTCCACTGCGAAACACACGTCTAATCTATCATTAATCTACGGCCGCTAAATTGTCGAAATTTTCAGTTCTTACTGAACGAATCCCACCCCTGCGCTTTAATCTCGTGACTCGTATTCGATTTTGAAATCAAATTCACACCTGAGTTTTTGTCACTCATGTATCCGATTACGGTGATATCCGGATTGCCTTTTATTTTTTCGAAGTCATCGGCGTTGATGGTGAAGAGCAGTTCGTAATCTTCTCCGCCGTTCAAAGCACATGTTGTTGGGTCGAGATTGAATTCACGTGCGCGCTCGTAGGTCATTGGGTCCAGCGGAATTTTTTCTTCGTACAGCTGTGCACCTAATTCCGATTGCGTGCAGAGATGCATGAGTTCAGAAGCAAGTCCGTCGGAAATATCAATCATTGACGTTGGTTGCAATCCGATTTGTTCGAATAGAATCGGCATATCAATCCGCGCTTCCGGTTTTAGTTGTCGCTCGAGAATGTAATCGTTTCCATCAAGCTCAGGTTGTGCTCCAGGCGTTGTAGCGAAAACTCCTTTTTCTCTTTCGAGAAGTAAGAGTCCGACGTAAGCGCCACCTAAATCTCCTGTTACGCAAATGAGATCTTTTTCTTTCGCGCCGTTTCTATAAACGATTTTATCTTTTTTCCCTTCGCCAATAATCGTTGCAGAAATTGTAAGGCCCGACATAGATGAAGTTGTATCTCCGCCAACCAAATCGACATTGTAACGTTCGCAAGCGACTAATATTCCTGAATATAATTCTTCGAGCGCATCAACAGGAAAACGACTTGACACTGCGATTGAAATCAGCAGTTGTTTTGGAACAGCATTCATTGCGCAGATGTCTGAAAAATTTACCGTTGCAATTTTATAGCCCAAATGTTTTAGCGGAACATACGTCAAATCGAAATGAACGCCTTCAGTTAACATATCAGTAGAAACGACAGTTACAGTTTCTCCGCCATTGTCAATAATCGCTGCATCATCACCAACACCTTTTAATGAACTCGCGTTTTTGAGTTTGATGTTTTCAGTAAGATGTTTGATGAGACCAAATTCTCCGAGTTCGGAAATGGGGATGCGTGATTTGTTTTCTAACATAATTGTACTTGGTCTTTGTCTAGCGATTTTGTTATTGGTGCTGCCTTCTTTTCGAAGATGTTGGCTGTTGCTACTAAATTGGATAAAAGAACACTGAACTGTGAATATGCAAAGGTATATAGCATCGCAATTAGAATGGAAGTAAAATTTCCGACCAAGAAGTAATCGTTGCTGACTTGTTTTTGTTCAGAATTTGGATTTAGTCTTGTGCCTAGCTTGAGAGTTCCAAAAACGACAAGAATTGGCGTAAACGCGAAATGCAATGCAGTAAACAATACTAGTCTTTCAAGAATTCCTTTGAAAATTGGAAGCGGAATCCCGAGGATGGCCGAGGATGTTTTGGCTGAGTTGTCGTCTTCATTGGAAAATCGGGACTTGAGGTATCTAAATAGCACGAGATTGGATAGTAATTCACCAACGACAAATAGTGCCAATGCGAGACAAATCTTGACTATCATTCTTGGTCTAGATTAATGACATTATTAATTTTTTTATCGCGAAATATTCTTTAATCTTCAGACTCTTTTTTTTTCTCCATGCGGTAGTAGGATTAACATTGAGAAGTTCCGCTACTTTTTTGTAACCTGCCTCATTGACAAATTCTCTTACTGCTTGGTAATCCTTGTATCGCCACTGATCCACGATACTTTGATAAATGATAAACGCATTATTTAATTGATCGTCTTTTTTTTGGCTATTTGTTTTGATGAAAAATCGCAACCCTTCACTTTTTAGGTCATTAAGTTTTGTGCGAGCTGCGGTTAGTCCCGGGCCAAGCATTTCATAGGCTGTTTTCTTGTTGATTGGGGTGTCTATTCGCCCGTAATACATAACATACCTTAGTTTGATTTCCAGATTGGCGCCAATTATCTCTTCTTCTAACTTAATAATAGTATCTATTGCAGTACTTGGCGTAGTAATAACACCCTGAAATTCATCTCCTAATGTTATTGATAGAGGAGAGAGGATGCTCTGTTTTTGGGTCTCATTTACGTGCTTTACAAGGTTCTTGAACTCGCCAATCAGTTTGATGCCATTTTTGCTGCGACTGTTCAGAATGTCAGCCATTAATATTGGGTAGTGCATAAAATTGGGCTATTGCGTTATTTATGCAATAATACAAATTTTGCGTAAAATGCGCAATTGTTGTTTGTGGTAATACCCTTGATCAGACCAAATTCTCCGAGTTCAGAAATAGGAATGCGTGATTTGTTTTCTAACATTCCACGAAGTTACAGATTCTCAAGATTAATTGCCACGAAGGCACAAAGACTGGAAGGTCCACCAAGAATAATAACAGGTGTGCGAGTATTTATGTTAACCTTCTTAGTGAATCTTTGCTTCTTAGTGCCTTCGTGGCAGGATCAGCGAACCTCTGGATTCAGCATCTTCGGCTTCCCGCTTGTATAGTGTTTAATCACAATGTGTACAGGATCATTCATCTTGAATCCGTAATACATCAACGGAATTTCAAATGCAGACGATGCAAGTGAATCGGTTGGTATCGTTATCGTATCATTGATCGTAACACTTACAGTCACAAATCTTGAAGTAGAATCAACGCAATTCACATAAGGATTTTGACAATACAAGTTCTGGCCATGATAAGAACCATCTACGATCATGTCTGCTGTCGTGGTACAATCGTCAGTAAATGTTGGTCGATATTCCCAACCTTTCACGTCACGGTTATGCCGCCAACTGGAGCACGAACTGATCAAAGCCAGAAACAGAATTGCCACCTTCATTCTATTCAGGAATTAGGTTCAGTCTTTCACCAAACGAACTGTTTGTTGTCCCACAGAAGTGTTCACAGTGAATAAATAAACTCCCGCTGGCCATGTTGAAGTTTCAATGACAAGTTTATCACCTGTAAATTCGGTGTTCATGATTTCCTGTCCAAGAAGTGAATGCACAATCACTTGTGTTTCTCCTGAAGTTGTTGTCTCAAGAATCACCTGTCCGCCAAACGGATTTGGATACAGATTTGAAATCACAACACCGTATTCATTCATTCCAACACAGGCATTCACAAGAACTGCAAAAGAAGCGGAGTCTGTGCAACCGTTTGCGTCAACATACGTGTACGTAATATTTTGTGCGCCAACGCCAGCACTCATTGGTGTGAACGTTGTTCCTGTTACTCCATTCCCCGAAAAAGTTCCACCTGCCGGAGAGCCTGTTCCAACTAATGAAATTGCTGCATCGTCAAGGCACATTGGGCTTCCCGGAATACTGAGTGTAACAACAGGAAGAGGATTTACAACGATTGTGAAACTTGCAGTATCAAAACACCCGTTCAAATCTGTGCCCGTTACACTATAGGTTGTTGTTGTAGTTGGTGCAACCATTATTGGACTTCCGGTTACATTAATTGGAATCCAGAAATAGGTTGAGGCTCCGTTTCCGGAAAGCACCGCTTGCGCACCTTCGCATATCGGAGTTTGACCATTAGCTGTTACAATTGGATTCGCATTTATGAATACAAGAAAACTATCTGTTGCAGAACAACCATTGGAGTCTGTTCCTGTTACCCAATAATTGTTTTGTCCTGCGGCAGGGAAGTCAACAACGTTTGCGCCAACTAAATTTCCAGGCATCCATAAATACGTACTTGCTCCTACGGCTGTGAAGAACACTGTATCGGTTTCGCAGAAAGTTCCAGAGTGTGAAGCAACTACGGTTGGTAATGCATTCACATTTATTGCAATTGAATCTGAACTCATACAACCATTGACGTCAATTCCATTCACTACATAAGTAGTTGGTGAACCTGGAAATGCTGTTGTGGTAGGGTTCGTTGGTGTCCCCAGAGTTGCAGAAGGCGTCCATGAATAAGTAGCGGCTCCTGATGCAGAAAGCGTTGCTGTATCGCCTGCGCAAATTGTCAGCGTATCTGCAGTTGCGGTAATAACGGGAAGCGGATTGAATGTAACAGAAACCGAATCAACATCGATACAACCATTCACATCTGTTCCTGTGACGGTATAAGTCGAAGTTGCAGTAGGAGTAACGTTGATACTTGCGCCATTCATATTTCCGGGTTGCCAAGTGTAAGTTGTGCCTCCAGTTGCTGATAATGTTGCAGAATCTCCATCGCATACAGCAGCAGCCGATGAAGTTGCAGCGACGATAGGTTGCGGATGAACAATGATTGTTGAAGTGGCTGTGAATGTACAACCACCATCTCCTCCTGCGGTGACAGTGTACGTTGTTGTGCTCGCAGGAACGGCCATGATGGAATCATTTGTAGAGCCGGAAGGGTTCCACAAATAATTCAATGCATTTCCATTGACAACCATTTGTGTTGAATCACCAGGACAAAGTGAAGATGCGCCTGCTGTAATAGTTGCTGTTGCACCAGTCACGACTATTGTATCAATTCCAACAATACATCCTGAACGAACGGCAACAGTGTAAATTCCAGGAGCATTAATTGTTGTTGCTAGTGTTACAGCTCCTGTGCTCCACAGTACTTGATTGTAACTACCCGTTACACTTAATCCAAGTGTACTTCCAGGACACAACAACCACGTTGATCCTTCATTGATATTTACTGTTGCAAAAACTTGCGGTGTTGTGAAATCTGCATTGGCCCACGTCATGTTGTTGAGAAAACTGATATTGATCGTCAATAGCGGATCCCCAATTGTGAGCTGAGTGTATATTGCGGCAAGTTTGTACGTTCCTGCAGATGGTTCAATGACTTCAGCGGCAAGTTTTGGAAAAAGAATCAGTCCGTTAATTGCTCCATTACAGGAAGTAAAATCGCGGACTCCTGTCCACATCGATGTTGTGACATCATACGCTTTCGAAAATAAATTTGGCGTTTGATTTGCAGCACCAAGAGCGTAGCCGGCATTATCACTCCACGCAAAAAATATTTTTGTTCCATCAGCAGTTCTGGAAACCATTGGTTGATTGTCCATCGTCGCTGTGTTCGGAGCTGTTCCCCATGTTCCGCGTCCTGCGTTCACGTTGGCCACATCAATTGCATTCCACAACCCAAAATGGTATGTAATGTCGAACATATGATGCCATGAAGTAAAAAATATGGCGTAAGCATTGTTTCCATTACAAACTGTTGTAAGCAAATGCGGTTCTCCGTTTACATCAACGGTAAGATCTGATTCAAATGCAGCAGAAGCGAAATTGCCAACAGTAATATTTGAAGTGATACAATTGAATTGTCCGAGATCGACTTGCATTGGCGCAGACCATGTATTACCTCCGTCTGTTGTTCTATAAAATACAGGATAAAACGAGTAGGGAGAAGGTCCGCCAGTTAGATGAGTTAATATGGAAATCCAACCCATCTGTCCGGTTGGATCAAATGCAATGTGATAATCTCCCACTTGTGGAAGTCCGTTGAAAGCAAGGTTGAACGGTGGAGTTAGAGTAGCGTTCGTGCTCCAAACAACATCTGTACTACCATTCCAAACTCCTTTGAAAACACGAAAACCTGTAACTGAACTTCCATTATAAACTTCATCAATGGACCAGAAAATTCCCGGAGCACCTTCAACCATCGAATTTGGAATAAGTGTTTGTGTTGCTGCAGGTTGGTTGTACGTTTCTGTATTCCCCGTTCCATCTAATTTGCGAACACCACTAACAATGCCATTGAATGTTGCAGCAACAGTTGCAGCCTGGTACGATAAATAAGCATTGTTAGGAACTGTATTTCCAGCAGGATTGTGAATCGCAATTTGCGGATATCGTGCACCGTTTGTTCCGTTGACTGAAAGTGGATTCAACACACCGAGATTGGTCGACCACGTTGATCCATCGTCTGTTGAAATGTCGTATCGTAACTGTCCTGAATGTCCGCCAAAAACTCCGGCATTATTACGGTGGATATAAACAATGGTGTTCAGATCATTATCAACGGCGATTGCATTCGTTGCGTTGCGAATATTGGTAAATGCATTCGACGACGAACTGGTCAATGCAGATGTGGCACACGGTTGAGCGAAAGAGGTTGTTGCAATTGCTGCTAATGTGCCGGCAAGAAGTATAAGTTTTTTCATAACAGTGAATTGGTATATTGAAGTAAGCGCGTTGATTATACAAGTCCCGACTTTAACAAAGGAAATCCAATTGTTAATGTCGGGACGAAGTTAATTTGTTTGGACGTACTGAAAACTTTACTCTTTGACTATCCTGTTAATTGAAACAAAATTGCAGCAGGCCATTGAAACTTTCAACATATAAACACCTTGCGATAATTCTGCGATGTCAACGTTTACCGAGTTTTTTCCTGCCTCTACTGAGCTGGTTGATTTAAGAACAGTTCTTCCTGTAAGGTCCAGTACTTCAATTGTAATTGCGCTGTTATTTGTTACAGAAATATCAAAACCAACATTGTCTGTTGTTGGAACCGGGTGCACATTATCCAGAATTACTCCTGTGGTATGACTTTGCAGGACTACGATACTGGAGTAGGTGATTGTTCCGTTGAAATCGGTTTGGCGAAGGCGATAATAATTTAATCCTTCATAAGGATACATGTCAAACGCTTCGTAGTTCTGAACCTGAGAAGTTGTGCCTGCGCCATCGACTCTCGCTATTTCGGTGAAACTTGCTCCATCTGAAGATCTCTCGACAACAAAATAATCGTTGTTGATTTCGGAAGCGGTTGCCCAGAAAAGATGATTGTTATCCCCAAGGTTTTCACCTTCGAAGGAAATCAACTCTACCGGAAGCGGCATTGTAGATTGTGCAGTTCCAAAGTGAGAGAATCCGGACATTCCATTACGTCGTGTAGCGTTGAGAGTTGAAGCACCGTTGCAAGTGCCATTAAGCGCCCATGCCCCAGTGCCTGTTGGATCTTTCATAATTGTCCAGCCAAGAGATCCTGCAGCATTAGTATATGAGCCTACTCGGTTGTAAAGTGTCATGTCGTAGGTACAAGTTCCGGTAATTTGTGTAAGAGCGGCATCATATGCATTGATAATCCATTTCCCATCATCAAGCGCATTCATGTTGAGGTTCGCGGCGCAATCAAGCACGCCCAAAGGTGCAGGAACTGCTCCATATTGCACAAAGTTCGCCCGCAGATTAACGACGTTTGAATTGGTAAGCAACGTTACATTGGCGCGCTCATATCCTTTCACTACTTCTCCAACCGGGAAATCATACGAACCTGTCAGAACCCAACGTCGAAGAAATCCTTCCACGTAACTTGTCGTGTTACCTGTACTCACGCATGCCGGAGTCGTGTTCATTACACGGACTTCATTAGCGCCTGTAATAATTTTTCCAAGCGTGAGCGTTAATGAGCCTGTAACAGTTTTGATGAACATGTTGGTTTGTAACGTAACTCCAGGTCCAGTGTGATTCATCGTCACGAAATTCAGATCAAGTTGAGAGCTGCCTTGGTTGTAGGTTTGGGCAGCTGCACCATAGAACTCCAAGGTGCCGGTCGTTCCTGTATTGGCGAATGTTGTATTTCCTGTAGAATTGACGAAGTTCCCTCCAACACGGACATACTTACCGGTTGTGTTAAACACTGAAGTAGCGCTCGAAGTTGTGAAGGCTCCCGCAATGTCAATGTTGTTATTTAAGATAACGCTTCCTCCCGTTTTTGTAATTGTGAGGTTACCAACTGCATTTGCTCCGGTGAGCATTCCTGTAATATTCTGGACTGTTGATCCATTGTTGAATAGAATAGTTGAAGTTGGAGAAGCAATCAGATTTCCGAAAACATTCAGGTCGCCGCAAATAGTAAGAGTTACTCCAGGATTGATTGTTAGTGTTGCTCCGGTTGCAATTGTAAGTGAACGTACAGATGCGTTTGCTGAAATTACGGGTTGATTAGCAGAGGCCACGATCATCGCGTCAATTCCGCAAACTGGCGGAGTGCACATTCCCCAATTGGAATTGAGTGCCCAGGCTGTACTTGTGCTTCCTGTCCATGTCAATGAAGTTGGAGCTGCAATACCGGCAGTGGAATTGGAGAAATCTAATACGAATCCACCAGCTGTACCTGAATAGTTCGATAAACACAACACATATGTTTGTCCTGCAGTTACCGGCAACGGAGATTCAAAATTACAAGCTGTTCCTCCAACTGGAATATTCGCTACAGTTTGCATCCCTGTTCCGCCAATTGAGGTACAATTCCAGTTACACCGAACAGGGGCAACTGTATTATTCGCAATGTCCGCACATGTGTTAGTTGTTTTAGGATACAACGTCCAATCATAATATCCGTTTACGGCTGGTAGAACAGTCCACGCTAGATTTCCATTTGATGAGATAGTGATGTTATACCAAACCGTATTGAGCTCATTGGTAAGCAAGCATCCGGAATTCGTAGAGCTCGGGTTAATATTTGGATTCCCGAAAGAACCGGAAGGAGGAACATCGTTCACAGCACCACAACCAAAGAATGATGTAGGCTGGCTGATCACTGCGCTACAAACCGCAACCGCGCCAGCGCAATCTTGTGTTGAGGGAATAATTACAGAACCATCATTCGCAGTAACAGAGAATGTACCTGTTGCGTTCATGTAACCGTCTACGCTAACATAATACGTGTTCCCCGGTACCAATCCTGAAACTGTTACGCTTGAATAATATACAAAGCCAGAGCAAGTTGTTGCGTTATCATTGCATCCGCTTGCTACCGGTGCCAGTGCTGCGCAAGCACCGCTCCAAAGTTGGATTTGTGTATCAGTAAGTGTTCCGCTTGTTGTTGTCACTGTTAATATTCCGGAAGCAGGACAAATTACATTGAACCAGACCGTGTTTAATGTTCCATTCCACCAGCAAGTAGGTGCAGGAGGTTCTCCAGTTCCACCGGAACACGAATTGTCTCCTGCTACTGTGGAATTAATTGGAATTGCGGTAGCACTGCATGGAAGATCATTCACAGGGCCACTTCCAAACGAAGAAATACTGATATCGTAATTCACATTGTATGGATTCGCCCAGGAATCAACAACAATGTAATATGTTCCCGGAGCTGGCAATACAACGTTGCCTGTAAGTGGATTACTTCCTCCATTGCTTCCAATGCAAGCAGCTCCAACTGATCCCGGACAACCCGAATACACTTGATAACCGATACTTGCAGAGCTCGCATTCGAAAGCGTTATTCCAATGCACTGTGCGCTTGCAACTGTTAGTGAATACACTCGGTCTTCGCCCGATTCATACAGCGAAAGACAAGAGCCTGTTGAAGCGTTTGTATAATCATTTCCATAGCAAGCTGTTGTTTGTCCGGTTGCTGTATAAGGCAACGTAATGGCTGGAGCTGTTGCGCAAATTGTGCCTGGAGGAGTACCAACCGGTGCTGAAATGGTTAAATTGGAATATGCGTTGCATGTAGGCCACGGCCACGAATCCAGCATGAGATAATAGGTAACACCTGATGTGACGGGCACGCATAAACTTTTACTTCCCGTCCAATCCTGTGCATTGGCAATACAAACCGGTGTAGCTGAACAACCAACAGGACAACCTTGATACAACATAAGTCCGGTATACGAACCGGCGCTTGTCAATGAAATCGTAATGCTGCCTGAAGATGTTGGAGTGAAAATCCAAACCTGATCTTCACCACCGTAATACCATGAAGCATTGCAAACAGGAACGTTTGTAGCGGTAAGATCGTTACCCGCTCCACAAGTAGTACCTGCTCCACTTGCATAAGGAAGTGAAGCCACATTAGTTACTCCTGTACCAAGCAACGTTAAGCAAGAAGGTCCTGTGGCAGAAGAAACCAACGAAATATTATCTACTGAGGCAGGTGGTTGAGTTCCAATTATTCCATCGTTTCTCCAGCTAAAAACAAGACGCTGAGTTGTTCCTGCGAGATTACAAGGCAAACTTATCGTAACTGCATTCCAGGCTGCGTTGGCAACATACGGTCCACCTACTTGTCCGGTAAACAATTGCGAACCTGCAACCGGAGTTGTTGTAGTAGGAACAAGATAAACGGAGAGGTCATCGAAGCTTGATTCTCCAAAACATTTCCACTGGAATGAAAGAGTTACGAATGATTGTCCTGCAGGAATAGTTACGTTACGATAAATGTGACATACAGTTGCACTGTTCACATTATAGTTATATGTACCACCTGCATTTGCATCGGAGATATATGCACAACGCGCGCCGGCAAAAGGCGGAGCAGCAGTTCCTACGAACCAATCGTTGGCGGGACCACCTGCAGTAGCAACCGTCCAGTTATTAGCTGCGAATGTTGTTCCTGTTTCAAATCCACCGTCACCAGTCGGATTGATTATTGTTGTTTGTGCCGAAATGCCAAGGGCGATGCAGACAAAAGCGTTGAGGAGAAATATTTTTTTCACGGGGGAGTGATTGAAGTGTTAATTCCGATCTGCACAATTGCCTTGAGCTTGTTGTATTGTACTTTCCAGTTTGAACTCAATGTGATAGTTCATTTCCAGGATCGTATTGATAATATTTTTATCATCGGGCTGTTGCGCACGATCAACTTGCAGATAAAAGCATTTCTGTGAATTACAATAATCCACAACAATTACACCTGGAAGTGATTCAAGCGCAATCTTAATTGCTTTATCATTCCTTCCGCGCTCCGCTTCTGGAACCATAATGATTACTTCATCAATTGTAAGAGGAAGATATGCTTGCGAAGATTTGACAAAAAATCCCGTCAAAATTAAGAGCACGAAAAATGGGAGAGTAGCTTTTTTGATCATGTGTTTTATTATTTGTTAAGGAGTAAACAGCGCAATTGCCTTACCTGCTTACTTCAGCAATATAGTGCGGTATTCTCTTCAGGTCAAGTATTTAGGACAACTAATCGACGAACAATTCGACAGAATTGTGAACAACAGCCAACAAGAGGAGATTCGACACTTTTTATCAGCTAAAATGACCGAAATCATTTGGAGCAATACCTAAAATCAGGTACTTTTGTCTAGTCTTTAGATTTAATCTAAATAAGAATAGAATCATATTTAATTGAATATCAATATGATAACAGTTAGCGAAAATGCCAAGAGCCATGCGCTCGAACTAATAAAGCAGGATAATAAGCCTGCAGATTCATTCATTCGTGTTGGTGTGGATAGCGGAGGTTGTTCCGGACTTTCGTACAAACTCGAATTCGATAACGTAATGCGTGATGGTGATCAGGTTTTTGAAGACAAGGGAATCAAGATTGTCATTGATCGTAAGAGTTTTCTTTATCTGGCAGGAACCGAGTTGGATTATTCCGGTGGATTGAACGGAAAAGGATTTGTGTTTAATAATCCGAATGCTTCACGGACGTGTGGTTGCGGCGAATCTTTTTCGGTATAAGAAAGTTCACCGTTCTAAGTTCACTGTTCACAGTTAGCTCATATGGCCACAATAAACACGTTTAAGGAGATCAAGTCCTGGCAGTTTGCAAAGGACATCGCTGTAGATATTTACAAAATAACTCGCGATGAAATTTTCCGGCGGGAATATTCTTTGGTAGATCAAATTCGCAGGAGTGCAATTTCAGTGTCGAGCAATATCGCAGAAGGTTTCGAACGAAAAGGCAATAAAGAGTTTATTCAATTCCTTTTTATTGCGGCGGGTTCCTTGGGCGAGCTAGATTCTCAATTGATAATTACAACTGAGATTGGATTAATGAGTACGGAAAAATTGGTAGACCTTGAAAATAGAATTGGTGTTACCAAGAAGACGATTTATGGAATGGTTGTATATCTGAAATCGCAGGAGCAAAAAGGGTATAAGTTTTCAGAACCAGCATCGGTTTATGGATTAAACCCACTTGTTAACCAGCAGCTCGTTGATGAAAGCGAATTGTCGACGGAGTTGCGAGCTGAAGCCACCGAAGTATGGACGGACTTCAAGCGAAATCGCGAATCGATTGTTCCATTGGAAGTATTAGAATTGGATAACCAATTCGTTGTATGATTTATTTAGAGTATACTCGAGTAAAGAACTGTGAACTGTAAACGATGAACTGTGAACCGGCATGAGTGAGAAAAACGAAATACTTGAAGAGCACATCGCTTCAGATTACAAATATGGATTTGTAACTGATATCGAGACGGAGTTCGCGCCGAAAGGACTCAGCGAAGACATCGTGCGATTTATTTCCAAAAAGAAAAATGAACCCGAATGGATGTTAGAGTATCGCCTCAAAGCATATCGCCATTGGTTGACTCTTGAAGAGCCAAAGCATTGGGCACATCTTGATTACCCGTCAATTGACCTGCAGGAAATCAGTTACTACGCAGCGCCGAAGAAAAAACCAACGGTGAACAGCATGGATGAGGTTGATCCGGAACTTGTGAAGACTTTCGAGAAACTTGGAATTTCTCTCGAAGAACAAAAACGACTCGTCGGAATGGAATCACGCATCGCAGTTGATGCAGTTATCGATAGCGTGTCAGTAAAGACGACGTTCAAAGAAGTGTTGGCTGAAAAAGGAATTACTTTTTGTTCGTTCAGTGAAGGTGTTCAGGAACATCCGGAGCTGATAAAAAAATACATGGGTTCGGTTGTTCCTTACACGGACAATTATTTTGCTGCGCTCAACGCTGCCGTTTTCAGCGACGGTTCGTTCTGTCACATTCCGAAAGGTGTTCGTTGTCCAATGGAAT
The DNA here is from genome assembly GCA_964495745.1 of uncultured Chryseobacterium sp. Classification (GTDB taxonomy): domain Bacteria; phylum Bacteroidota; class Bacteroidia; order Palsa-965; family Palsa-965. The sequence continues at coordinate 13,995 of CAZBYM010000034.1, forward strand.
TAAGTACGTATTTCAGAATCAATTCCAGCGGAACAGGACAGTTCGAAAGAACATTGATTGTTGCTGAAGAAGGCGCATATGTAAGTTACCTCGAAGGTTGTACTGCCCCGCAGCGTGACGAAAATCAATTGCACGCAGCAGTTGTGGAAATTGTTGCACAGAAAAATGGTGAAGTAAAATATTCAACTGTTCAGAATTGGTATCCTGGTGACAAGAACGGCAAAGGCGGAATCTACAACTTCGTAACTAAGCGCGGAATTTGTCTTGGGTCGAACTCAAAAATTTCGTGGACGCAAGTTGAAACGGGCTCCGCAATTACCTGGAAGTATCCGTCTGTAATTCTCAAAGGTGACAATTCGGTTGGCGAGTTTTATTCTGTAGCTGTAACAAACAATATGCAGCAGGCAGATACGGGAACGAAGATGCATCACATCGGAAAGAACACGAAGAGCACAATTATTTCGAAAGGAATTTCCGCAGGAAAAAGCAACAACAGTTACCGCGGATTGGTGCGCATTGCAAAAGGAGCAACAGGCGCACGTAATTTTTCTCAGTGCGATTCGTTGCTCATGGGCGATAAATGCGGAGCGCATACTTTTCCGTACATCGAAATTCACGACAAGAGTGCAATTGTAGAGCATGAAGCGACGACATCCAAAATTGGGGAAGACCAGTTGTTTTATTGCCGTCAACGCGGAATTGAAATGGAGAAAGCGATTGGGCTAATTGTAAATGGATATTGTAAAGAAGTATTGAATCAGTTGCCGATGGAGTTTGCTGTTGAGGCGCAGAAGTTGTTGGCTGTATCTCTTGAAGGAAGTGTAGGATAAAAAGTTTCTGGTTGACGAACTGAATTGAAAAAAAAGTTTCTGGTTTATGGCTACGATTACACGGTTTGAAGATATTGTCGCTTGGCAAAGAGCCAGGAGTCTTTCGCATCGAATTTTCGAATTGACTTGCATTGGCGGATTTGCACGCGACTTTAAACTGCGGGATCAAATCAACGGGGCAAGCGGTTCAATCATGGACAATATTTCAGAAGGATTTGAGCGTGATGGGAAATTAGAGTTCAGACAGTTCTTGTCAATTTCAAAGGGATCGTGTGGCGAAGTTCGCTCTCAATTGTATAGAGCAATGGATCGACAATATATTGATCAGACAATGTTTAATGAATTATATAGGGAAGCTGAAAGTATTGGGAAAATGCTCGCTAGCCTCATGCGATACATGAATGTAACTGAGCATCGTGGATTGAAATTCAAAGAACCGGAAACTATTTATGATAGCGACCAAAAGCTTGTTTTGTCCGAAGAGATAAACAGTCTCGAGTGGAGCACAGAAACTTTTTAACCAGAAACTTGAAACGTTTTCAAATAATATGATCTCAATAAAAAATTTACACGCATCAGTTGACGGAAAAGAAATTCTCCGCGGATTGAATCTCGAAGTGAAAGCCGGCGAAGTGCACGCAATCATGGGACCAAACGGTTCAGGAAAAAGCACTCTTGCTTCGGTTCTTGCGGGACGGGAAGACTATGAAATCACTGAAGGCGAAGTTTCATTCGAAGGAAAAGATTTGCTGGAAATGGCAATTGAAGATCGTGCGCGTGAGGGACTGTTTCTTGCATTCCAGTATCCAATCGAGATTCCGGGAGTGAGCAATATCAACTTTCTGAAAACCGCAATCAACGAAATTCGCGAGTACAAAGGCGAAGGTCCGATTGATCCGAAAGAATTTCTTGCTCGAGTGAAAGAAAAACAGAAACTCGTTGAGCTCGATGGAAAACTGACCGGTCGTTCGGTGAACGAAGGTTTTTCCGGCGGAGAGAAGAAGCGCAACGAAATTTTTCAGATGGCTATGCTCGAACCTAAGTTGTGCATTCTGGATGAAACGGATTCGGGGCTTGATATTGACGCCTTGCGAATTGTAGCTAACGGTGTAAATCAACTTCGCACAAAAGATCGCGCATTCATTGTGGTAACACACTATCAGCGCTTGCTTGATTATATCGTTCCGGATAGAGTGTATGTTATGGTTGACGGTCGGATTGTCGCTTCGGGGGGGAAAGAATTGGCACTGGAGATTGAGGAGAAAGGGTATGGGTGGGTGAAAGGAATGGAGTGATTCTATTTCTGATGACCTGATTCTGCGCACTCACTCATACACATTCTTTCGATGCCCAATTCTGATGACAATAATCCTGTCCATCTCCTCTTGAGTTATCTTGTCTGTTGCTTCGTTGGTTATTCTACCTATCTCCCCCTGAGTTATCCTCTTGATTTCCCTCTCAGTTATGGTTTTAACCGTGTATTGGAAGATGTTGTAGCCGATTACCAGAACCAGTATCAATGATACTGCAATAATGAGAACCTTTTTCAT
>CAZBYM010000035.1:0-16288 GCA_964495745.1 uncultured Chryseobacterium sp.
AGAAGGTCGATGGGAAGTTTATGGTTTCGGAAATCGAGTTAAAACCAATTGTAACAATACAGTCTGAGACTGACAAAGAAAAAACACTCAGGATTGTGACAAAATCAGAGACGAATTGCCTTATTTCAAATTCAGTAAAATCAAAAATTATTTTTTCACCTACAATTATCATTCAATCGTCTTGCGCTGTTCCGGTTAGTTAAGCAATTGCTTCCGGATTGAAACTTATTATGGCTAGTAAAGCAACTGATATACTTTATTGCGAACACGATGTTATTCTGGACGCACTTGATGCGGCAGATCGAATTGGCGTTCTATTGGGAAAGAATGACGAGGAATTCTTGCGACGCGCAGAAAGCCTTCTCAAATTTTTTCGGGAATACGGAGATCAGTATCATCACAAGAAAGAAGAGGAGTATCTGTTTCCGGAGATGATGAAAAAAAATGAGCTGATAGGAGAAGGAATACTTGCAGAAATGCTTGAGAACCATTCTGATTTCAGAGAAATGCTTGCACGGACTGAGAAATGTTTGAAGTCAAATTTACTCGTTGAGGCGAATGAAATTATTTTGAAATACAGCCAGGCATTACGTGATCACATTGCTGTGGAGAATGATGAAGTATTTCAAATGGCGGAAACACTGTTAACGGAAGAAGAGTGTGTTAAACTTGGGCATCGCTTTGATGATGCTGACCGTGAACTAGGGCTGGAACGAAAAGAAGAACTGGTGGAGTTGGCCGTTTCTGCATTAAAAATTTGAATTGAAGAAGAACACGTGGGAAAGGCCAATGCAATTATTAATGAAACAAAAAAAATGATAAGCAAGCAAATACATAGTTTTCATATTCCTGTAATGGGGTTGGGCTACACAATTGATACGCCGGTAAAAGTTGGGCGGTTTGGGATATCATCGGTTGTTTCTATTATCGAGGACCAACTCGTTGAATCAATGCGGGAAATACATTGTCAAAAAGCGAACGTTGAATACATTCCTGTGACGGACAAAGAGCCCGGACATCGCGCAAAACGTGTGAAGTTGTATTTGAATTTAATTAATAGTATCGTTCAAAAACAAGTTGCAGCACTAAGAGAAGAGCCGTTTGAAGATGGAAGGGACATTGTCAAATACTTTGAGTTACTGGATGACTCTAATCCTCTGAAAAAACTTTTTGCCGAGATGCGCGAAGAGCCTAATGAGCGAGCGCGGTTCATGATTCAGGATTTCCTTCGTAGTCAGATTACGGCTGGCGCGATTGATGTAAACATCATGACAAAGCTCGACAGAAATTCATACGACAGCGAAGGAAACATCAATGCTGAAGAGCGTTCTGATGCTTTGGCTGCATTGCAGGGATTTGCTGAAAGTGAATTGAGTTCGTCGATCGTTTTTTCTGCCGGACTCAATCCGAGACTCTATGCATACTGTGCAACGTTTCCTGATTTTTTCCCTGATGAGAACGGAGACATCCGGAAGAGTATTATTCTTAAGGTTAGTGATTATCGTTCTGCAATGATACAAGGGAAATTTCTTGCAAAGCGAGGGTTATGGATATCGGAATTCAGAATAGAATCCGGATTAAATTGCGGAGGACATGCATTTGCTGCCGACGGACTTTTGATTGGCCCTGTCCTGGAAGAGTTTCGTTTGAAGAAAGATGAGTTGTGCGAAGAATTGATAACGATGTGCAATGCAGCTTTGATAAGTCTGAATAAAAATATTCTTCCTGCGTATACTAAACAACGTATTACTGTTCAGGGCGGAATTGGTACTTCTGATGAAGATAAATTCCTCATGGAGAAATATGAACTCGACGGAACAGGGTGGGGCAGTCCTTTCCTGTTAGTTCCTGAAGCGACCAATGTAGACGAACCTACTTTGAAACTTCTTGAATGCGCGAGGAAGGAAGATTATTATCTCAGTCATTCGTCGCCGCTTGGAATTCCATTAAACAATTTCAGAAAGAGTTCTTCGCAGCGGCAACGTGAAGATAGAATCGCTAAGAACAGGCCCGGAAGTCCATGTTTGAAAAAGTATCTTGCTTTTGATACTGAATTCACGAAGGAACCAATATGTGTAGCTTCTAGAGAGTATCAGAATTTGAAAATTCGTCAATTGTGCGAGACAATTTCGGATGAATCGAAATTAATGGAAAAGACAAAGCTTATTGAGGAAAAGGAATGCCTTTGCGAAGGCTTAGGCGCTGCTGCATTGATCGTTAACAATGCTATTGACAAACTACGTTTGAAAGCGGTTGCGATTTGCCCTGGCCCTAATCTGGCCTACTTTTCAGGAAGGTTTTCGCTCCAGGAAATGGTGAATCATATTTACGGACGCAAAAATATCCTGAACAAAGAAGAGAGGCCGCACATGTTCGTGAATGAACTTAAGATGAATGTTGATTTTCTGCAACAGGAAATGTCGAAAATGGAAGAGAAGCCCGATAGTAAGTACGAGAAATACATCAGGGAATTCGGAAGCAACTTGCTCAGTGGAATTGAATATTACAAAAATCTAATGCGATCCATGAGTTCAGAGTCTGATAGCATTCGCGCCAACATGAGTAAGGCGTTTGATAATATGTCCGAACGAATTTCTGGAATGTTGTTGCAGGTTTCCTAACAAGCTCTTCTGCGTAATGAATGCAGCTGCGTGCTAACGGATATTCTGAAAAATGTGTCTTGTCAGATTAACTTGATCGCGACAATCAATATTACAATTCCCACGAAGAAGGATCCGACTATCATCCCGAATCCAACGCGGATCACATTTTTGATTTTGTGTGAATAAGAGATGAAATAGGCGAATGCTAACGCGAGGAATAACCAAATCAGAGTGAGAACGAATAAGAGCATCGCAGGCTAGATTTCGTCAAATCTCAGTCAATATCAAATCGTAAAAAATGATGTGAAATATGTTCTGTGCTTCCTTTCAGAAGTTTGAATTGATCAGAGCATTTTCAGACGTGCGGTGAAATGGCGCAGCGTTTCTGCCTCGTAAGTGATTTTCAATCCCCGCAAACTATTTCTGTTTTTGTAAACGTCAATGATCACTTCCGCAACATAATCAATATGACTTTGTGTATATACTCTTCTCGGAATAGCAAGTCGAACCAACTCCATAGCAGCCGGAATTAGTTTCCCTTTTGCATCGTATTTTCCAAACATGAGTGACCCGATTTCGACAGAACGGATTCCTCCTTCGGCATACAATGCGCATACTAAAGACTGCCCGGGATAGTGTTCTACCGGAATGTGTGGAAGAAAGGCTTTTGCATCAAGATACACCGCGTGCCCACCTGCCGGTTGCATTACCGGTACGCCATGATTGGCAAGTTTCTCTGTCAGGTATTCTGTGGTGCGAATACGATAGTGAAGATAATGTTCATCGAGTACTTCTTCGAGACCAATCGCGATCGCTTCTAAATCACGACCGGCCAAACCGCCATACGTTGTGAAACCTTCCGTTAGTATAAGTAAATTTCTACAGCGACTTGCGAGATCTTCATCACGTAGTGCAAGAAATCCTCCAATGTTTGCGAACGCATCTTTCTTGGCACTCATGGTGCATCCCGCTGCATACGAAAATAATTCCCGGGCAATTTCTTTTACAGATTTGTCGGCATAACCGGATTCGCGCAATTTGACGAAATAACTATTCTCTGCGAACCGACAAGCATCAATAAACACCGGAATATTATTCGCATCACAAATGGATTTTACTTCCCGGATATTCTGCATGCTTACAGGTTGTCCACCACCGGAATTATTTGTAACTGTAATCAGGCAGAGTGGAATATTTGCCGCACCCTTTTCTCCAATAACACGTTTCAGTTTTTCAGTGTCAAAATTGCCCTTAAACGGGGCTGGTGTGGAAGGATGCTTCCCGGCTTCACAAAGCAGATCAATCCCTTCTGCGCCGGTGTATTCGATATTGGCGCGCGTGGTATCGAACAAAGTATTACTCAGAAAAAATTTCCCTTTTCCACCAAGAATGGAAAAAAGAATTTTCTCGGAAGCTCTTCCTTGATGTGTGGGTATCACAATGGGCATTCCCGTAATTTCATTCACTGTTTTTTCGAAACGAAAAAAACTCGAACTGCCTGCGTATGATTCATCACCTATCATCATTCCTGCCCATTGGGCGCTACTCATCGCACTGGTTCCGCTATCGGTGAGTAAATCGATGAGCACATCGTCGGCCTTAATAAGAAACGGATTGCAAGCAGCCTTTTCGAGAATCTCCTTGCGTTGCTCATGGGTTGTAAAATGAATTGGCTCAACCGTTTTGATCTTGAATGGTTCAATGATGGTTTTCATGATGTAGCTTATACAACATAAAAGTAGTTGGTCAGTGAAGAGAACGGACTGACGAGGATCATAGAAGATGAAATTTGATTGGGAGGCGGGTCGTTATTCCGCGGGATTGAACGAATCAATTCAAAACAGGTGAACTACCGACATGTATTCTGCAGTGCTCAAAACGGAGATTTGCCTGCCGCTCCACTTAAAATATGCAAAGCATTCTTTCTGAAACTGGGACCAATGGGAATTTTCTGTGCCCCAAGTGTAACAAAATTTGCATTGTAAGAAGTTACACGATTCAACGGAACAATAAAAGAACGGTGAACTCGCACAAAACCTTGTTCGGGAAGCAAATCCAAAATTTGTTTCATTGTGTTCAGAGAAGTAATGCGACGCGTATCAGTGTGAATCTGAACATAATCTTTGAGCGCTTCAATTAGTTTGATTTCGCTGTGGTTGAGTTTGATTGTATCATAACCTGAGCGAATGAAGATGTGATTGTCTGATGCTGTGCTTTTCGAGATATATTCGAATCTCTGTTTAGCTTTTTCAGTCGCTTTCACAAAGCGATCAAACAAAAATGGTTTGACGAGATAATCGACCGCTTCAAGTTCGAAACCTTCCAATGCATATTCAGCATACGCGGTTGTAAAAATTGCCAGCGGACGAGGATCAAGTTTCGCCAGCATTTCTATTCCTGAAATGTCTGGCATTTGGATATCCACAAAGACAAGATCAACCGGATGTTTCTGGAAAAATTCAAGCGCCTCTATGGCATTTTCACTTTTCTTTTTGAGATCGAGAAATGGAATTTTACGAACGAAGCCCGCGAGTAATTCTACAGCGAGGGGCTCGTCGTCAACAATCATGCATGTGAGAACTTTCTTTTCCATGCTATGCGTTGAGTGTTAATTCCACGTCGAAAATGTCTTTGGTGTCGTTGATAATTAAGTTGTGCTTTCCAGGATACAAGAGCGCCAACCTTCTTTTCACATTTTCAAGTCCAATGCCGGAACTCAATTCTGTTTTCCCTCGTTCGTGAATGGTATTTTGCACGCTAAACTTCAGTTGATCTGTGGAAACTAAACATTCAATTCTTACATAGGAATTTGACACATAACTGAGGCCGTACTTGAATGCGTTCTCCACAAATGGAATCAGTAACAGTGGCGCAATCTGAAAACCTTCGATTTCTCCTTTCACTACAAAACGCACTTCGATGTCTTTGTTGATGCGCATTTTCTGCAGGTCAAGATAATTCTGCAGATATTCAATTTCATCTTTCAAATTTACAGTGGAAGTTGCCGAGCCAAAAAGCATATAACGCATCAGTCCCGAAAGCTTGGCAATTGCTTCGGCAGATTCTGAATCGTTGTTCCTGTGACAGAGTGCATAAATATTGTTCAGAGAATTGAAAAGGAAGTGCGGATTGATCTGAGATTTCAGAAATGCAAGTTCTGCTGAGACTTGTTTTTCTTCTGCATCCTTGCGCATTATTTCATTCCTGAACCACTCTGTTGTGATACGAGATGCGGTGCTTACGCCCCAAACGAGAAGAGCAAGGAATACGGAATCGTAAATTTGATGTTTTAATTTCCAATCGTGTGCATCGTTGGCCGAATGAAAAAGGTAATGATTGGCAACATTACTCCCTGAAACAAGTCCGATGCCCAGAATCACAAGTAATATATATAAAGCAACTTTACGTTGTGCAAGATAACGTGGAATGAGAACGAGTAAGTTGGAGTAGAAAAGAGAAATCAACAGCAGCGTGGATACAATGTATCTTGGCAAATCCTTTAGCGGACTGCTTTCCTGCGATTGGAGTATGAGCGGGTAGAGTAAAACCACCATCCACAAAATAACATGAACGAATATGTTGAAAATTTTGCGTTTGTTACTTGCTTTAACCTGCATGTTGGTCATGTGAAATTGTTAAAGCAGATCATTCGGGTTTTCAGGAGTGATGTGAATTAGAAAAAACGCTCTTGTCAAATATAGTTAATTCGGGCCAAAACAGAATTGCGGGACATTGGCGACCAAAATTATTGCTTGACAATTTTTGTTGTTTCTTGCGAATGGGCAGTGATGACTTTCACGAAATACACTCCGTCAGCCATCGTGGAAAGATCAACAGTAACGTTCGACAACGTCGGATAAACGGATGAATAAACTTCCTGACCGAACACGTTGGTAACGGAAACCGCCACATCGTGATGTTCCTGATGCGAATAGATTTGAATAATTCCGGTTGTGGGAACAGGAAATATTTCAAAATTATTTTGGTCAGTAATTGCATTCGTTCCGGAAGTCAGTGTATCGGAAATTACTACGTTGTCAATTGCCCAGAACCAATCCCAGTTCGCGTTGTAATGAAAACGAACTTGCATGTTTGCGTTCATGTACGGCGTTAAGTTGACCGATTGTTGATTCGGCGCCATCCACGCGCCACTGGTTGCGGTAAATGTTGAAACAGTAATCCATGTCAAGCCATCAAACACCTGCACTTCGCCCGTTTCTGCAAAACCTGCAGAGTAATATCGAAAGTATTGGTCATAATTCAAATATAGCATGGAGTTATTGGATGCATCAAAAACCGGAGATGTAAGATATTCGTCGCACGCGCAAAATACTCCTGGAAAATCGCTGTCAACAATAGCGAACTCCGTGCTGTCAATTGAAAACCCCGACAATCCTTGCCCTCTCCATCCACTTGTTGTTCCTTGCCAAACCGTGGTATCTCCTGAGGAGTTGAAACAGGTTGGGTTAGAAATTGTCCATGTTGAAGGAATTCCTGTGTTGAAGTTTTCAGTAAGTAATACCTGGGCTTCGAGTGGTGCTGATGCCAGAAGACAGAGGCAAAACGGAGTGATGATGAAGTGTTTCATGTAGAGTGAGTTTTGGGTGCGCATCCTGATTATTGATCCTTATATGTTTTCGGAACTTTTGGGTCACTGAGAATGATTATGTGAGCTTGATTTTTGTATTGTGTCATGTCGGCCTTTCTGAATTTTTCATCAGTCATCGTTGAAATCACAAGAACTTTTTTCGTTGGCGCATATTTTTGAAGCTGCTGATATACGGCGAAAAAGTCATCGCTGTGAAATCGACCATTTAAGTGAAGAACTTTCGCTGCAGGTTTTGTGTTGAACACAGTAGAAATTGTGTAAGCCATTGTTGCATCCCAGAGCGATTGTCCGCTAAGACTACCCGGCATTCCGTTGGGAACAACAACGACACTGTCGCCTCCGTGCTTGCCAGCCGCTTTCATGTTGTATCCAATAATTTCACGCAGCTTAGCATAATATGCGCCTTGAGCCGTATCAAATGGCAAAGGAGCAATCCACGTTTTCGCCAATGGAGAAAGTTTCAAAAGTTCTGCCTGACCTTTTTTGTTGGTGAGACTTACAAAACGCATAGGAGCATTAGCCGCATACACTTCGAGCTTGTTTTTTTTCGCGTACTCCACCAATGGGCGGTAGTCTCTGTAATTTGACCAGGCGCGCGCATCTTTTTTGAAGTGAGATTCTTTGATCATGCTGTTCATATATTCAGAGAGAACGTTCTGCACATCGCGGTCAAACATTTCCATGGAGAGAACAACGCTATCTCCGAATTTCACATGCATTTTTTCATACAACGCAAATTGAAGAAAGTGCGCAACGGAGTCGTTATGTTCTTCACCGAAAAGAATCACATCGTATTGTTCAGTTAACGTAACAAGGTTATCCAGCGTGATTTCTGAATTCGTCTGGTTGGAGTAAATCATGTAATTTTTTTCTGTCAGCGATTTATTGTCGTCAGAGACAAAAGCTGTAGCTAGAAAGAAAGTTAACAGGACCAGCATTGTGTTTTTCATGGAAATAGAGTTGAGGTAGATTACAACACAATGGTAGCGTTCCGTGTTTGTCTTGCGTGAGGTTACTCGACCAAGCAAGGTCTGAAATCGACAAGCAAAATAACGCGGTGTGCGTAAAATTTGGGAGCTACATATTATGTCATTGATTATCAAACTTCTGCCGACGATGAAAATTTCATTCTCGTTGGAACGCTTAGAGGCAATTTCATTATGATAATACAAACTCCATGAGATATATCAGGATTTTCAAAATATGAGCAACGTCAATCTTTCATTGTGTAATCGAGTGCAAATTGCATGATAATTCGATTGTGAAATGCGGCATGTGAAGAACCGAAATCTGTTGATTGCCGGAGTGATTATTGCTTCGGCTGTTTTCGTTATTGACATAAACACTCCTCTTGGGATAGCGGATGCCGTGAGTTATGTTGCGTTGGTGTTGCTCACTTTATGGTCGAGTCGCAAGAGTCACACAATAATGGCCGCTTCAGTAGCTACAGTATTGACAATGCTTGGTATGCTAATGTCACCAACAGGAGAGGGAATTTCCATTTTTGTAACAAATCGTATTCTCGCTTTGATTGGTATTTGGACGGCTGCTTTCGTAATTCTTCAGTTTAAGCGGACCGAAGCCGAGGGACGCAAAATGAGGGACAATCTGGATGCACTTTTTACTCATGCGAAGGAGGGAATTATTATTACAAAGCAATCCGGAAAAATTGACATGATCAATCCAGAGGTGGAAGCGCTTTTTGGTTATAAGAAATCGGAATTGGTTGGCAGTAATTTATCTTCTTTATTGCGGGCATACACAGGAAGGCATTCTCCATATTCAGCAGGGAAAACCGAGACAACGTTGAAGCAAAAGGAAACTCTTCAGGATAAAGAGCGTGTTGGAATCAGGAAGGATGGAACAGAATTTCCATTGGAAATTACAACGAGTAATTATTTACTCGAAGGCGAGGAGTTTGAAGTGTCATTTCTTGTCGACATTTCTGAACGCAAGAAGCAAGAGGAGGAAATCGCGAACGCGCATGAAGAATTACAACAGTACTCCAGGATTTTGAAGGAAACAAATGCGGAACTGGAAAACTTCGCCTACATCTCATCTCACGACCTACAGGAACCTCTTCGGAAGATACAATCTTTCGGAGATCGATTGCAGACTAAGGAAGCTGCGGTGCTAAGCATTGAAGGAAAAGATTATCTGACGAGAATGCTGAACGCAGCTTCAAGAATGCAATTACTGATTAACGACTTGTTGCGATTTTCGCGCCTTTCTTCTGTGAATCAGAGTTACGTCAACGTTGATCTGAATAAACTTGCGGTCGAGGTATTGTCTGATATGGAAGTGACTATTGCGAGTTGTCGCGCACATATTCAGATAGAATTGCTTCCTGAGATTTTTGGTGAACCGACACAGATCAGACAGGTATTTCAAAACCTGATTGGCAATGCTATTAAATTCAGAAGAGACAACGTTGAACCAATCGTGCATATTTCTTCGCGTAACATTGTGCGAGACGGCGTTGAGTTAATTGAACTGTGTTTCGAAGATAATGGAACCGGATTTGAAGAAAAATATGCAGAAAAAATATTTGGAATATTTCAGCGTCTTGACGGGGCAAAATTTCAGGGCACGGGTATTGGACTTACAATTTGTAAGAAGATAATGACGCGCCATGGCGGAACGATTGTCGCCAAGAGCCGGCTTGGAAAAGGATCTACCTTTTTTGTTACGTTTCCATTGAATCAGTCTAACCAAAAAATTGAAAATTATGTCGCACAGGTCGAAAGCCATTGAGATTCTTATTGCGGATGATGATGCAGAAGACAGAATGTTGATCAGAGATGCTTTGGTTGAGATCCGGTTAAAAAATAATTTGCATTTCGTTGAAGATGGAGAACAATTATTGGATCTGCTGAAGAATACCGGAAAATATTCTGATCAGGAGATGTATCCACGACCGGGCATTATCCTGTTGGATTTGAACATGCCGCGCAAAGATGGGCGGGAAGCGCTGAAGGAAATAAAAGCGGATCCATCGCTCCGCAATATTCCAATTATTATTCTTACCACTTCTAAGGCGGAAGAAGACATCCTGCGGACATACGATCTGGGCGTAAGTTCGTTTATCACCAAGCCCGTAAGCTTCGGCGGACTCGTTGAAATTATGCAGACGTTGAACAAGTACTGGTTTGAGATTGTTGAGTTACCACACAACCATTCTGACAAATAATGAATACGACCAACGTGCTCTTAATTGATGATGATGAAGAAGATTACATCATCACACGTGATTTGTTTCGCGAGATTGGAGGAGATCGGAAGTATCATCTCGACTGGGTTTCAAATTTTGAGGAGGCGCGTATCAAGGTCTTCGAAAAAAAACATCACGCATATCTTGTGGACTATAGGCTGGGCGTACATAGTGGCCTGGAACTTATTGGGGAATTTTGTAATGAGCAATTTGATGCCCCGTTCATTTTGCTGACAGGTCAACGTGAACCGGAGATTGATGAACTCGCATTGCAGGCGGGAGCGATTGATTTCCTTATTAAAGGACTGGTTACTTCGACTGAACTTGAGCGCACAATTCGATACGGCCTTCAACATTTTCGCCATTTAAGCGATATCAGAGCGTTGAACCTGGGCCTTGAAAAGAGCGTGGTTGACAGAACTTCGGAGCTCGAAAAAACGGTAAAAACGGTTGAGGACACGAATGAAATTCTCAGGGAAGAAATCCAGAAACGAGAAAAGGCCGAGAAGAGAATGGCGGAGGCATTGGAAAGAGAAAAAATGTTGAACGAATTGAAATCAAGATTTATTACAATGGCTTCTCACGAATTCAGAACCCCATTGGGAACTATTCTCTCTTCCATCAATTTGCTTGCTCATTATACAAAAGACGCGAAGCATGCCAGTGTGGAAAAACATTTCTCACGAATAAAATCAAACATAGAGCATCTAACTGACCTGTTGAATGATGTGCTTTCACTCGAAAAGCTGGAGGCGGGAAAAATAATTGTATCACCGGAAAATATTAATTTCCTTGAACATATTATCAGTACAATTGAGGAAATGCAAGACATTGCTAAGGATGGACAAAAGATCATTCATGCACATGAGGATTTCGGCGGTGAGCCGGAATTGTTTCTTGACAAACGGCATTTATCGGGAATTCTGATTAACATTTTGTCGAATGCAATAAAGTACTCGGGTGAAAATTCGGAGATTTTGGTCAAGACCGCCAGTTATCCCGACAAGCATAAAATTGAAATTGCAGATTCCGGAATTGGAATTCCGGTGGAAGAACACGGATTATTGTTCGACAGGTTTTTCCGCGCGAGGAATGCGACCAACATCGCGGGAACCGGACTGGGATTGAACATTGTAAAAAAATACCTGGATTTGATGGACGGTTCGATCACATTCGAAAGTGAACCGGGGCGAGGAACAAAATTCATCGTGGAAATTCCTAAAAATGGAAAACCTTGATTGTAATAGTGAAGGACCAGGCAATCTTGGCGTGGAGTTAATGTATTTTTTTGCACCGTTCCGGATTCTGTCAGGATATGCTATCTTGTAAACACAATACATGCAAACGTCTGATAAAAAAAACAATCCAACACATTTAATATGAAAATAAGCAACAAACTAAATTTACTTCTCGCTGTAATAACCATTGGTGTAATAGTGGTTGGTTGCGGTGGCAATTCGGAAATTGTCAAGGGCGAAACACTTTCATGGAACAAACTGGACGATCATTCTCTCGCCGGAAAAACTGTAACGATCGAAGGATATCCGGAACTTCCCTTCCTCATGATGAATGAAAACGAGCGGAGCACCGTCAACATGACTGCCCGCATGAATCAGTATGGTGGCGGAATGGTGATTCTTCACATTCTTGATGGTGATGACGAGAACACGCTGGCAAAATTACCTTCAGAATACGAGCAGTCAGATCTTGTTATTCATGATAACAAAGGAGAAAAAGTGATGTATGGCGGAAAAATTCGCGTAACGGGAAAAGCATCAATCGAAAACGACAAATATCACATCGAAGTAATGTCCATTGAAAAAATGGATGCGACAGTTGACTACACAAAACTTGGTGCGGTTCGTTTGACTGATACTTCGGATCTGGAAGCTCTGGATAAGAAATTGGTCTACGCAGAGGGAATTATTTTTGTTTCAGACGAACAAAGTAATGGAATCCGACTTGAAATATTTATGGAGGACACAACTTTGCCGTATGAGTTGCTCTGTAAAGTAAAGTATGGGCCACTGAACAATCAGGCTGATGAACTTCCTGATGGTTACACCGATGAAGATCTTGTGATTCGCGATAACAACGGAAAAGTTGTTGGCGAAGGAAGTATTGTTCGCGTATACGGAATGTATTACGTTGACAAGGAAATGATCGCCGTTGAGCAGGTTGTTGCTTTGGAGTAAGGTGTAACGAGTCGCAGTATTTCCTTGTTGCATTGGTATTTGAATAGTCAGGTTCTTGATTTGACCGGAAGAGTTGTGTTCAGTGTGACGCTTGATACGAAATCATCTCAGCAGCTGATCGCGTTACCGGACGTCGCAAATGGTCCGTACCTCTACAAGATCATTGGAGACGGAGAGCTGAAGGATACTGGAACACTGATTATCAGCCGATAAAAACAATAGGAAACGACGAAGCCCCTTCTTAAATTTGTAAGAAGGGGCTTCTGCGCAATGAAACAAACCATAATTACTGTTTTCTCGTTATGCTATTTCTACTGTTCACTGAACGGTCAGGTAAATCTTGCCCCGAATCCGAGCTTCGAAAACTATTCTGACTGTCCATTTACAACAGGAGATTTTGAGGCAACTTCATGGTATAATCCATCCTGGACAACTCCAGACCATTTTGATACCTGTAACAATTCCATCAATGGTTATGTAGGGGTTCCAAATAATGATGGAGGATTTCAGTATCCCAAAACGGGACATGGTTATGTAGGTGTTGGCTGTTACGTAGGCCCTACAGCAAATTTTCGCGACTATATCCAAGCTCAGTTACTTAGTCCGCTAAGTGCTGGTACGACTTATTGTGTGTCCTTCTGGCTTAACCTTGCTGACAGTTCCAGAGTGGGAATAGATCATGTTGGTGCTTACTTATCGCCGCAACCTATAAATTGTTCTACAATCGGCTGCTATCTACAGTACAATTCGTCGACTACAAATCTGACACCCATGCCGGTTATTGACACGGCGAATTGGGTTTTCATTTCAGGAACTTATACTGCGACTGGCGGGGAACAATATATCACCATTGGCAACTTTACAGCCGACACGAATTGCTCGATTCAAGTTGCCAATAGTAGCGCAACATACAATTCAGCATACTATTTTGTTGATGATGTTAGTATCGTCGCACTTCACAATATCGTGGCAGGAATGAACGATTCGATTTGTATTCAGGACAGTCTGATTCTCGGTACTACGGCATGGCCTGGTGTTTCTTATTCTTGGTCGCCAGTGAGCGGGTTAAGCAATAGTTTGATTTCAAATCCAACTGCTGCACCAACAGTTACTACCACTTACACGCTAACTCAAACGGAATGCACTGTAACACAAACAGCAGTCGTTACAGTTACAATTAAGACTACTTGCGACACTCCAACAGTATTTCATATTCCCACAGTTCTTACAAGCGGACAGTCGTTGCTTATTTCAGGTCTTGAAGAGAATTCCCATCTCACCATTTACGATATGCGCGGAAGGCGAGTATATTACAGCGAGAGCTATCAAAATGATTTTTATGCAGACTCAGTTGCGGAAGGAAATTATGTAATTGAGCTAGTTACTTCTGAGGGCGAGAGGACTAAACAGAAATTGATAATCACACACTAGTCACTTATTGATGAAATTCGGAGCGCTGATATTTCTAACAATCATTACATGCACCACGAACGCTCAGGTCAATCTTGTTCCTAATTCCAGTCTGAACACATTTACCATGTGCCTGAATAATGGCAGCCAAATAAGTTATGCTTTCCCTTGGACTGATGCAGGAGGTGGAATTGCAAACATTTAATATCCACCTTACATGATCGAAGTGGCGGTTGTCTTAAGTACTGATTCCCTAGCTACTTCGCTAATACACGCCAAGTAGTATTCATCATTCGCATTATCCACCAATGAAATAGTAGAACCACAAAGGCCAATGTCACATACCACCAAGAGATAACGACTGACAACCACAATACCCAAAGTAAAAACGTAACTGGTATAAAAGACATTACCGCATTAAATTCAATTCGCATTTCTCCTTGCAAGTCTCTTGCCATTTCCCTTAATTCTTCCTTTGGTGCAATTCGGTAAAGAAATGGCATTATTGCTTTCTTGTACTCCTTGATTGACTTATCCTTAAATTCCCCTGCGAAGACTAAACCAATTGCAGGAATAACATATTCTTCTGCAATTACTGCACCAACATATATCAATGCAAATATCCCAATGGCGTAACCAGCTCTGTTAGCATGCGCGGCAAACCACCCCTGCAAATCAAAATCCATACTGTAAATACCAAATTTCCTTACGTACAAAACATGCACAACGTAAAATATTGGCATCAGGAAAAGAATGGTTTTCATTGTAGCAAACATCATATTCCTTCTCCGTAATTGGGAAAGAAAACCGAAAACCTTAAAGAAGAATACAGCGGATGTCATACCGCCAAATTAAAGCATTCCATAACTTGCATCCAAACAGATTTCTATTTAATAAATTAAATCTTTGTCGACGAAATTCCATGAAGCCAGACGAATTCAACAATCTAACAGTAGAGCAAGCTGAACAAGGTTTCAAGCATTGTGCTGAAAATGCTGACCGATTATTCAAAGCAGGTGAAACATTAGCTAAAAAAGAAGACTATGCCTTGGGTAATTCCTTACTGATTCTAGCATCAGAAGAAGCAACCAAAGCAATATTTCTTTACTACAAATATCAATGGAATGGAACTTTAATGGAAGTACAATCCCTTTTTACCAAACACATTACTAGACACAACTTTGCTAAAGAATACTATCACTTCTTCCACTTTCAGCTTATTACCTTAATGGGTCAGATAGCTGAACACAACAAAATAGCATTTACAGAAGAATATTTTACGGAATTGGAGAAGACAGAATATGCAGAAGCACAAACATCAAGGCTTGTAATTGAAGTATTTGCAACGCAATATGACCGCCTATCGAAATTTAATCCAGATAAGCCTAGCAATCGAAAAACACTTGTTAAGTGGTTCAACAAAGCAAACGAACGTAAGGAGCGTGGATTTTATGTTGACCACAGAAAACCAAACTGGATAACTCCATCAGTAATTACAGAAGAAGATTATAGGCAAAGTCACTTCATAACTTGGAACCTTGTTCAGTTAACACTTATGCTTAATACAACGGGTGCTAAAATGAAATCGGATATGGATTCATTTGCTTTGACCTTCGTCCTGCATAAAATAGTAAACCTAATTCCAGACGATGAAGCAGAAAGCTCTGACGAGGATTTGTCTAAAGAATAATCTTTTCGACAAGAACTTTCCTGTGATGGGTAATTAGATTATTTGGCTGTTATTCGTGTTTCCCTGTCACAAACCAGACACACAAAACGAAAATGGAAAGCTGCCAACACCGCACTTTGTCAGTGCCAATCAGGGTTTCAGCGGATTCAAAACATCCTACTCAACTCCCATAATTCTTTTAATTTTTGCCGAAATGAGTTCGAGAGTAGTACCGTCGCCTCCGCATTATTATTGGAAGATAGCGACCGATGGTGGTCAACCAGACTTGAAATCTGGGGCGGTCCGCAAGGACAGGGTTCGACTCCTATATCTTCCGCATATTGGACAGTATCCAAACTGGTGAAGGAGACAGATTGTAAATCTGTTGCCATGTGCTAAACGTGTCGGTTCGAATCCGGCCTGTCCAACAATTATTTTCGTTCTTGCGTGGCGTAGAATTCCGTCCGCATTTGAACGAGTAAATTATTGATGACATTTCTATCGGGCTCCTCAGGCAATGAAGAAGCACGATAGATTATTTCTATCTCCTCGACTTTTTTCTCTGCTCTTTCAACCAACTCTTCATAAGAG
>CAZBYM010000036.1:0-11372 GCA_964495745.1 uncultured Chryseobacterium sp.
TGTTTCTACAAATAAAAATTCCTATTACCAATCTACAATTCTGATTAAAATACGTCTGCTTTGATCGTTAATGCCAATCCAAAAGGTCTTGCTCTGACATTTTTATCGTCAATAAGCGGCAGTCGCGAATACCATCCGGTAATTACAATATCACCATGGGGACGAACCCAACCAATCTCAGCAATTGCAGAACTGAAAATCCGTTTTACTTCCGGAGAAAGTATAATTCCTGAAGTTGGGCCGGGAAAAATATTGTCGTGACGAACTTCGTAATTCAAAACGCCGGTTGTTTTTACTCCTGCGTTTACATACCAACTTTCAGTTTTCGTTATTGAACGGTGAATCATAACAGCAAGCGGAATTGTTCTGTACCGATCATAAATTCGAGTCCATTCATTCGGTGCGGAACTGTAGAAATACAATTTTCCCGATCCAATTGATTCGTATCCGAGTTGAAGTTCAAGTCGAAACTTTTTCCAGTCAGGACTTACATAAAAAAATCCTGCACCAGCGCTCCATTGTGGAATGGTTTGTTCGGACGCTCGCCAAGGTTCAGTTGTTGAAGTGATACCAAGCGCGCACGCATTGAGTTTCACGTACAATCCGCCGTAAAATGGTTGAGTTTGTGCTTTCGCTTGAAAGAATACAAAAAGAGCAATCAGGCAAAATAAATTGCGCATCAGAAATATTTCTGTGAAGGTATACAAAGAGAAAGCGTCTCAGTTATGTGAGACGCTTTTCTCTGAATGAAGAAAATTTATCGTTGAAAACTCTTATTGTACAACAGTGATATGCCAGTTCATTACTGGCGGATCAACAGGCGCAAATGATGCGTTGTAAAATTTCACTTCGACTGTATTGGCGGCAGAAACGCGTGAGTATGCCATGATAATACCATCCGGCAATGCCAATTCTGGTGATACATGCACTTCAGAACCTACCGCAGCATTAGGAACGGCGAATGTCTGAACCCATACACCGCCTGTTGGTGCGATTGCCGGTAAGTCTATGCTCTGCGAATTTTTGATCACAGAAGTCAGTACAGTTCCATTGGTACCGAGTTTAGTGGTCCCGTTTACATCGAGATTTGCAGTTGGCGTGGATGTCCCAATTCCAACTCGTCCATTACCAAGGATGGTCATCAAATCTGTCTGACCTCCGAATGGTCCGGCTGAGAAAATGAAACCGTGAATCGCATCAGGAACATCATTTGCGAATCGCATAAAGTAGCGTCCCCCGATCATATCAAAACCGATTTTCCAATTATCATTCCCTGCATATAATGAAATTCCAGGTGTTGCAGCGCTAAACGGAACGCCTATACCGTCAACTTTTACAATTCCATTCACTTCAAGTTTTTGTACCGGAGTTGAGGTTCCAATTCCAACATTCCCGGTTGTGGTTGCTGTAATAACTTCTACACCTGAATTGATGTTTTTTAGTGTCCATCTGCTTGTTCCAGAAGTTTCAGTTCCCATTCCCCACGTAACATTGGGATTATAAACACGAACTTGAGCTTGCCCGTTAAACTGAGCTGTCCCCACAGCCATAAAACTGGAGCTCAGCGGATCATGAACATCTAAACGATAACTAGGCAATGTAGTTCCGATCCCAACTAATCCGGTTGGAGTCATGGTCATAACATCTGTTGTGGGGCTGCCACCAGTAGTTGTTGACATTCTGATACTGAAGTCACCTGGAACCTGAACATCGGTGCTTAGACGCCATGTCCTGCTGCCATTATTATTGAAACCTTTTAAATCTAACGCTGCACCACCTGGACCCGATGGTTGTTCAATCAACAATTGCGGACGATTGTTATTTGAAATATGGAGTTGCGCTGCGGGTGTTGCTGTATTTATTCCAACGTTTGTTCCATTATCAAATATCAATGAATTTCCTCCCGAAGTAGCAGAAGTGAACTTGATCACATAGTTTGTTGTTCCGCTAATATTTGCGGCTCCAGTTGCACCATTCGCTCCCGTCGGACCCGTTGTACCCGCAGCTCCGTTTGCGCCGGTAGGCCCGGTGGCACCATTTGCTCCCGCGGTGCCCGCGGTGCCCGTTGCACCAGTAGCACCTGCTGCACCATTGGCACCTGCAGCTCCCGTTGCACCATTCGCACCTGCAACACCAGTTGGCCCGGTCGCTCCATTGGCACCTGCAGCACCTGTGGCTCCAGTAGCACCGTTCGCACCTGCA
Source organism: uncultured Chryseobacterium sp. (assembly GCA_964495745.1). Lineage (GTDB taxonomy): Bacteria > Bacteroidota > Bacteroidia > Palsa-965 > Palsa-965. The sequence goes on from CAZBYM010000036.1 coordinate 2,203, forward strand.
GCACCCGTTGCTCCAGTAAGTCCCGTTGCTCCATTCGCACCTGCAGCACCCGTTGCTCCGGTAACACCGTTCGCACCTGCAGCACCCGTTGCTCCAGTAAGTCCCGTTGCTCCGTTAGCACCCGCAGCACCTGTTGCTCCAGTTAGTCCTGTAGCTCCATTGCTACCAGCTGCTCCGGTAGCACCTGTTGCTCCATCTATTCCGGAAGGACCAGTCGCGCCGTTTGCACCAGCGGCTCCTGTTGCTCCAACCATTCCAATAGCACCTTGGCAATCCAGCACATTCCATTGCGAATCACTGTTGATGTCTTCGCCTGGATCGTTAATGTTGTCCATATTCAAATCCCAACAATGAAATCCATTTGGTCCCGGAGTTGAACTTCCGGAAGTTTCTGCATACAATGCATATGGAACAGAAAGTAACTGTGAAGTTCCCATCGAGGTTAATCCGCTTCCGAAATCAACGGAGACTTCCAGAAATTCCAATCCTGATCCAAATAAGGTTGGAGATAGCGGAATGATTGAACCCATGTTAATGCTGAACAATCCGAATTGGTTTGTTGTTACTGAAGAATGTGTTTCAGTGTAAACAATTGTTCCCGTAGGAGTTGTTGCATGAATGTCGAACTGCACGGTAATTGTTCCATTTGCAATTGGCGCACCGGCAGCATCGCGGGCGACTCCTTGATATTTGATTTGAGTTGGGGCTTGCGCTGCGAGTGTGGCTCCTGCGAATACTGTTAGCAGAATACTTAGGATTTTTTTCATGTGTGATATGGTTTGGCTGTTAGCGAATATAGAAAAAGAAAAGGTCGTCACAATGTTACGTAACGGCCTTTCTGAATTTATTCTCAACAATTGAAATTCGCCGAATTCTGTTAACTAGTTCAACTTAGTAATCATTATTGACGCATTAACAGCCGATAAAGTTCCACCTGTATTAATCATAAGATTAGTACTTCCTCCGGAGCCCGTATTGTTCAATTGAATAACATCTCCCGCTGCGAGATTCAAAATAACAAATCCGGAATTTTGTTGCATAGTATTTGCTGAACCATATCGTGATCCGGGAGCCGAGACAGCATTAAGGAAAATCGAGAATTGGTTGGTTTGATTCCCGGAAACAGAAAACTCAATCCTATAGACACCAGGTGTATTAACAAAAATAAAGGACGACCCGGGGGTGTGAGTAATTCCTGCCGTCAGTAATCCATTCGAATCGAACGTGACCGCATTTCCTAACGTTACAAATTGTGCTGATGTATTAAAAATGTAGGCGTATTCGGAAGAACCTCCACTTCCTGTAGCACCTGTAGCACCAGTTGCACCATTTGCTCCGGCAGCACCAGTAGGACCAGTTGCACCGTTCACACCAGCTGCACCTATTGCGCCATTTGCACCAGCGGGACCAGTTGCACCGTTCGCGCCAGCTGCACCAGTTGCTCCATTTGCACCAGCAGCCCCAGTAGGACCAGCTGCTCCTGTTGCACCATTCAATCCTGATGCACCAGTTGCACCATTCAATCCTGATGCACCAGTTGCACCAGCAACACCCGTTGCGCCGGTTGCTCCAGTTGCACCATTCAATCCTGCTGCACCAGTTGCACCAGCAACACCCGTTGCGCCGTTTGCTCCTGTTGCACCATTCAATCCTGCCGGACCCGTTGCCCCATTTGCCCCAGCGGCACCTGTAGGTCCCATCATTCCTGTGGCACCTTGACAATCGAATACGTCCCAGAATCCATCGCTATTAACATCTTCTACAGTTTCAAAAATGTTATTCATATTCAAATCCCAACAGTTAAATCCATTCGGTCCCGCAGTTGAACTGCCGGAAGTTTCTGCATACAATGCATATGGAACAGAAAGTAACTGTGAGGTTCCCATTGATGTTAATCCTGTTCCGAAGTCAACTGACACTTCCAGAAATTCCAATCCCGCACCAAAAAGTGTTGGAGAAAGTGGAGTGATTGATCCCATGCTAATACTGAACAATCCAAATTGATTTGTTGTTACAGAAGTATGAGTTTCTGTGTAAACAATTGTTCCTGTCGGTGTTGTTGCGTGAATGTCGAATTGAACAGTAATTGTCCCGTTTGCAATTGGAGCGCCTGCAGCATCGCGTGCAACGCCTTGATATTTTATTTGAGTTGGAGCTTGCGCAAAAATTGAAGCGCAAACTAAAAACAAAGCAGTTGCGAGGAAAGTTCTCATCATTATTGATTATTAATTTGAGGTCGGTTTGAGTTGAGGTTGTTCACTGGTGATCAATCACGTAATTTATTAAAAAAAATGATTGGGAGAGCAGAAAGTTCATTAAACCAACGTATTCAACCATTCATAGAAAACCCGAAATATTATGACCAACATCTATGTAATGATCGGGAATTTCCTTATATCTTTACTTTAGATAAAACGCACTGGCCTCTCCCGGCCTTTTTTAATTACTTGATAGCATTGTCCATGATTGATACAGAAAGCCTGGTGCTTACGGATCAGCTTAAAAAATATTTTGGCTTCGATAAGTTCAAAGGTCAGCAGGAGGAAATAATTACGAGTGTTCTTGATGGCAAGGATACGTTTGTTATCATGCCAACCGGTGGAGGCAAGTCGATGTGTTATCAGCTACCTGCGTTGATCAGTCCTGGTACAGCAATTATTGTTTCTCCATTAATTGCATTGATGAAAAATCAGGTTGATGCGATTCGTAATCACGGAACAGATGATGGCATAGCTCACTTCATGAATTCTTCGCTCAGCAAAGCGGAAATTCTGAAAGTGAAACAGGATATCACTTCCGGAAAAACAAAATTGCTTTACGTAGCTCCGGAGTCATTGACGAAAGACGAGAATGTTGCATTCTTCAAAGAAATTAATATTTCATTTTTCGCGATCGATGAAGCGCATTGTATTTCAGAGTGGGGGCATGACTTCCGTCCGGAATATCGTCGACTGCGTTCAATCATCGAAGCAATCGGAACGGTTCCGATTATCGCACTTACCGCTACAGCTACACCAAAAGTTCAACAGGATATTCTGAAGAATCTTGGCATGACTGAAGCGGCGAATTTCAAAACTTCGTTCAATCGGTCGAATTTGTTTTATGAAGTTCGTCCGAAAGTAAACGTGATTAAGGAAGTCATTCGCTTCATAAAAAAGAATGAAGGCAAATCAGGAATCGTTTATTGCCTCAGCCGGAAGAAAGTTGAAGAGCTTGCAGAAACCTTAAAGGTAAATGGCATTAAGGCCAAACCTTATCATGCCGGATTGGATGCTACCACACGCGCGCAAACGCAGGATGATTTCCTCATGGAAAACATTGACGTGATTGTCGCAACGATTGCTTTTGGAATGGGTATCGACAAGCCAGATGTTCGCTTTGTAGTTCACCACGATATTCCGAAATCACTGGAGGGATATTATCAGGAAACAGGTCGTGCAGGTCGCGATGGTGGAGAAGGACAGTGTTTGACTTTCTATAGTTACGACGACATCAAGAAGCTCGAGAAATTCATGAAAGGCAAACCTGTTGCAGAGCAGGAAATCGGAAAGCAATTACTTTTTGAAACCGTAGCGTTCGCTGAATCTTCTGCATGTCGTAGAAAAGTAATTCTCCATTATTTTGGTGAGCGTTACGAACAGGAAAATTGTGGCGAGTGTGATAATTGCACCAACCCGAAAACGAAAGTTGAAGCAACAGAAGATATTGGACTTGTTCTTGAAACTGTAAGTGAAGTAAAAGAAAAGTTCAAGGACAAACACATTATTCATATTGTCACCGGAACGTTAACTTCAACAGTGAAATCGTACAAACACGATGATCTGGATGTTTACGGTAAGGGACTGGATGATGCAAAAGGAGAAAGTTATTGGAATGCTGTAATTCGAACAGCAGTGCTCGAAGGATTGCTGTACAAAGACGTTGAGAATTACGGACTTTTGAAACTGAGCAAATCTGGAAAAGACTTTCTTGAGAAACCATATGCGATCAGTATTACGCTTGATCACAATTATGAAGGTGCAGAGAGTGACGATGATGATGATGTGAGCGGTGGTGGCGGAGCCGATCCGGAATTGTTTGCGATGCTGAAAGATTTGTGTAGAAAAGTTGCTCGGGCTAAAAATCTTCCTCCATATGTTGTTTTTCAGGAAACTTCATTGGAAGAAATGGCAGTTCAGTATCCTGTAACAATTGACGAACTAACAAAGATCAATGGAGTAGGGCAGGGCAAAGCGATGAAATTTGGAAAGCAGTTTGTAGAACTCATCGCGAAGTATGTTGAAGAAAACGAAATTGAACGTGCTCAGGATCTCATTGTAAAATCAATAGTCAATAAGTCCGGATTGAAAGTTCACATTATTCAGAGCATTGATCGCAAACTTGATCTTGTTGACGTTGCGGAGGCAAAAGGATTGAAAATCGATGATATCATCGATGAATTGGAATCCATTGTTCATGCTGGAACACGCGTTAATATCGGCTACTACATCGACGAAGTAATGGATGAAGAGAAGCAGGAAGAGATCGTTGATTATTTCCGCGAAGCAGAATCTGATTCTATTCAGGATGCAATTGATGAACTTGGCGAGGAAGATTATACTGCGGAGGAAATTCGCCTTATGCGGATCAAATTTATTTCTGAGTTCGGTAACTGATTTGTTTTTCTTTACCACATAGGCACTTAAGTTCACTTTAGGTTTCACTTAGGTAATGACTAAGTGAAACCTAAGTTTTTCTATAGTGTCTAAGTGGTTATTTTTGCTCCGCAATTTCCCAGACGATTATCGCGCGGTCATCTCCAGCGGATATTAATCCTTGTTCCATCCAGAGAACTTTGTTGACGGAGTTCACATGACCATCTTGCTTCTCTTTGTTGATACGCAATAACAATTCCTGATTTTCAGATTTCCACACTTTGATGGTTTTGTCGCGACTACCGGTTGCAAAGTAGGTTCCATCAGGTGAAAAGGCGATGCTGTAAATTGCAAAGTTGTGCGCTGCAATCGTATTGATGCGTTGAAAATTATTCGCAGCATCCCAAACATTTAGATGTGCATCTCTTCCGCCACTTAAGAGAAAGGTCCCTTTCGGATGCCAGCTCACAACATTCGCGGCTAGATCATGCGCGTGAAAATTGTGCGTTTCTTCCATCAACGGCAACGTAAATATTCTCACACGGCCATCACTCGACGCAATTGCAATTTGAGATTCATCTGGATGAATAGCAATACTCCGTACTTTCTCATTGCACAATTGAAGTGTCTTCAGTTTCTCAAGTGAAATAGCATCAGTAACGATGAGTCGGCCGTCGCCTGAACTTGCGAAAAGTAATTTATGTTTTGGAGAATAGTTCAATTCGAACACCTGTGCATCAAAATATTTTTCCGCCTTGATTTCTTTTGCCTGCACAGGATCCAAAAAATGTACAGTACCACCGCTGGTGCCAGCTACAATTAAATTTTGCTCGGGTATTGATGAAAGCGCAATAATATGCGTCGGCATTTCTGCACTGAAACTGCTTGCTTTCCCTGTAGTCAGCGACCATGTACCAATCATTAAATCGCTGCTGCCTGACACTATCTCGTCGTTCACAATTCCTCTGCTGATCGTGTAAATCGGACCGCGGTGACCGGAGAATGTATTTTTTTTTGTTGCTTCAATTCTCATTAGTGGAAATATTATTGTAGCGTTGGCAGGTTATGCGTCATTAACTTCGACTCCGCTCAGTCTGACAAGTCTCTGATCGTAGACTTGTCAGACTGAGCGGAGCCGAAGTCAACTTACCCTAAAAGCAATCATACAAACGTCATCATTCTGTTCAAGATCACCGCGCCAGTCTTCAAAAGCTTTATCAAGAATTTCTCCTTGTTCAGACATTGATTTCTTACAGTTGTCCAGAATTAATTTTTTCAACGAGCTGTACTTTAATTTTTTGCCCAATGGTCCGCCAAATTGATCGGCATAACCATCAGAGAAGAGATATACTGTGTCGCCGGGTTGCATCTGCACAACGTGATTTGTGAACGGCTTACGATATTCATATTTGCCAATTGGTTGTTTGTCGGCTTTGGTTTCGCGGATCTCTGCAACTGCAGCAGGAACAATCCACAAAGGATTATGTGCTCCTGAATAATTCAATTCACGCGTTTTCTTATTGTAACTCACGAGTGAAATGTCCATTCCGTCTCGAACTTCATAATGCTCCGTTTCAAAAGTGAAGGTTACAAGATCATTTAGTTTTTCCAGTACTTCGGCAGGTTGAATGAGCTTGAATTCTTTCACACATCGATCAAGATTATTAGCGCCCACAACACTTACCATTGCACCAGGAACACCATGACCGGTACAATCAACGGTTGCTGTTAATAAAACGTCTCCATCCTGAAACATCCAATAAAAATCTCCTGAAACAATATCTTTTGGCTTGTACAAAATGAAACTGTCGCCCATCGCAGTTTGCATTACATCCATAGATGGAAGAATTGCATGTTGGAGTCGCTTCGCATAATTGATCGAGTCAATCACTTCCTTGTTCTTAACCTCAAGCATTTCTTTCTGGAGATTAATTTCCTGTGTTCGTTCAAGAACTTTGTTCTCCAGATTTTGATTGATATGTTTAAGCTCATCAATGAGTTTCCGAATCGAATGCTGCATTTTTCGGAAACTGGTTGCCAACACACCAATTTCATCCTTACGATGAATTTCTATTTCAACATCGAAATTCCCTTTCGCAAGTTCTATTGCGTCTACAGAAAGAATTTTCAATGGTCGCGAAAAACTTCTGGAAAGAAAATAGGAAACAGCCAAGAGTAAGATGATCAAGCCGGAGCAACCAAAAATAATTTGTCTTCGCAAAGCATAGATATGCGAGAAAGCCTCTTCTTCATCAATTTCGCTCATGATTATCCAATTCAAACCTTGGATATTTATCGGGCAATAGGAAGACAATACTGGCACTCCACGATAGTCGTTGAAAATTTTAGTTCCGGTTTTGCCCGAAAGTGCTTCTTCGGTTCCGGCAGTGCGTACTTCCTGTAAACCGATTGACGTGCTGAGATTTCTGATCTTGCGAATTGTTACAGGATCGGTTCCCAGATCAGTGATCAATTTGAAATAGGCAGCGCTGTCTTCAATTAGAAAACGCGATTGATTCCTGATTTTATAATCGCTTCCAACCAAATACGTTTCTCCTGTTTTTCCAAGACCTACTTTTTCCCAACCTTGTTTGTTGGTCATGATGTCATCAATCTTGTCAATGGGCATTTGAAAAATCAAAACTCCGATAATAGAATCGGAAGAAATGATAGGTGTTCCAATGAATGCAGCATGCTGATTGTACGATGGATGATAAGGCTCGTAGTCGGCAATACTGAAATAACCTGCAGAGTCAAGACCGTGTTCTTTTACGTCTCTGTAAACATCGGCGAGATTTGTTTTGCTGAATGGTCCGTCGACAAGTGATGTTCCGAAATCAACTTCTTTGTATACGGTGTAAACAATATTTCCACTTGATGCATCAACAATGAAAATGTCATAGTATCCGAACTTCAAAAGATACTCACGAAAAAACGGGTGGTAATACTGATGCACTTTACTGTACATGCTGCTGTCGTTCGCGACAGTTAACTTGTACTTTTCAAAAGTCGGATTAGGATTACTTACTGTATATAAATCCTGAAGTATCCTGCAATTTGTATTAGGAGATTGCTCAGTTGCCAAAAATGATTTATGATCGAGGTTGGCATTGAGTTTTTTCAGATAAACATTTTCAAAATAACTGTTGAGTGATGAATCTACACGCATCATCTTCCGCGAATTCATCTTCAAATCTTCTCCAACGCGATCGAACGATTTTTCAAATTGCAATGTTGCCTGAATGACCGTTGGATCAAACGCTAGCGTTGTTACTTGATCGCGGATCTGCATGAAATAATCTTCGATTTGCGAAGCTTTCATTTCACGCACTGCCGTCAATCTGTTGAATGATTCCTGCTCAAGAGCGTCTTTCCCTCTGTGATAGGACAAAATCCCGATAAACAGCATGGCAGCTGAGGCAATCAGAATGAAATAAATCGCGAGACGAATCCAGATTTTCATGGGAGCACGAAGGTATCAAAAAGTGCGCAGTACGCAGTAAACCAGTATGCAGTAATTCGGCCAAAGCCCGCTTCGATGTAAAGAATGCCTCACCGTTCAATATTCACTTGAATACAATGCTTACTGGTTTACTGCGTACTTAAAAACTGCGCACTGTGGGCGGGCCTTCACGCGATGGCAATCACCGCCCACATCCTCCCTGTCTTTCCTCCGTCTCTCCGATAGGAGAAAAAATCATCTTCCGTTGTGCAACGATTTAACGCCCAAATGTGTTCATCTTTTATTCCTGCTGATTGTAGCGTGAAGCGATTCGCTTTCAGTAAATCGAGTTGGCGTCCGTCGTGAATGAATTCAGGAAACCGCATTTTCTTAAATTGTTCAATTACTTCATCACTCACTTCATATTTGCTTCCACAAATTCCAGGGCCAATGGCTACACGAATTTCGTTGATGTCGGCGCCCATCGACAACATATGCTTGACTGTGTTGAGAGCAATCTGAGCGAGCGTTCCTTTCCATCCTGCGTGTGCCGCTCCGATAACCATGTTGACCGGATCATGAAACAAAAGCGGATAACAATCTGCTGCACCAATGGCGAGAACAAGTGCTTTCTCGGTTGTTACCAACGCATCGCCGGTTTGTGAACCATTCTTCCCAAGAAGAACTTCGTTACCATGCACTTGATTAAGTCGAGCAACATGATTGGGATTCATACCAATTGATTCCAATGCCAATTGACGATTAGCTCGAATATTCTCAGGATCGTCTTCAGTTCCACCAAAATTAAGTGACCCAAAAGGTGAAGGCGAAACTCCTCCATGGCGAGAAAAGAATGCGTGTTTGCAGGAAATAATCGGACTGGTTATCGCTTGTATCACTTCAGAAATTATTTAGCCGGAGTAGCCGGATTTACCGGAGTGTACAGGAACTTCAACAACGTTGGCTTCTTATCCTGCGCCTCATTTGTAATTAAAACATCGCCATTCTGATAAAAAGAAATTCCTTCTGGTTTGTTGAACAATTTGGCATCAAGCAATTCGAGATGTTGTATTTCTCCGTTCGGATTGAAAACA
>CAZBYM010000036.1:11382-16220 GCA_964495745.1 uncultured Chryseobacterium sp.
CAACTGCAGACAGCACGTACAGTTCTCCGGTAATTGGATGAATTCCCAATGCGGAAGTCTTGAATTTCAATACAGTTGTTTCTTCGCCTTTCTTATCTTTTTTTGGAAGTTTGATATTGTTCTGTTCTGCAAATTGAATCATTGCCTGAACATCAAAACTAAAAACAGGTTGATCGCTTAGTTTTTTCGTTGCGAGATCGAATCCATAAATAGCACGTACATCATCAAACGCTTCTCCTTTTCCGATTTTGCTTTTGCAACCAATCAGCAGCCGACTGTTCAATGAATCATAACAAAGTCCTTCGTTGTTGTCTGCAGGAACACCTGTTTCGTACTTCGTTACAATCATGTTCGGATCATTGTAATTCGCAAGATGGAAAAGCACGCCATCACTTCGAAGAATGAAAATGTCTTTCTGCACAATACAAATTCCTTCGTAATCGCCTGGTTCGGAAAATTTGATTTCCTTGACGATAGAATTTTGTTTCGAGTCATAAATGAACAGCATTCCGCTCTCATCCTGAATGCATGCGAAGGTTACCGAGTCAATTATTGCTTGGCCTGAAATCTCATTAAGGATTTTTGGAAGTGTGAATCGCACATCCGGATTCCCGAACGAATAACCGGTTTTAGATGTGAAAATTTTATCTTGAGAAGAACAACTGATCACCAGCATCGCCACAATTCCATAGGCAAGAGCTTGCAACTTCATTTTGTTCCTGATAATTGCGAGAATTCTAGTTTTCACTTGGCAAAGATAAGCATGTGTTCCTCAATGTCATTCTGTCAGTAAAGCACCAGTGGCACGTATTTGGCAATTGGAGTCTGCAGCATTGTTTACCTCGGCTCCGCTCGGTCTGACAATCGTCTTCGAAGTTGATTTGTCAAACCGAGCGGAGCCGAGGTAAACTAACATCAAATCGTAAACCGCTATTCTAAAATCATAATTCGTCCTATGTCTACAGGCAAAATCAACGTTTCTACCGAGAACATCTTCCCGATCATTAAGAAATTTCTCTATTCTGATCATGAAATCTTCCTTCGCGAGCTTGTTTCCAACGCGGTTGACGCGACGAAGAAGATTCAAGCGCTTTCTACAATGGGCGAAGCGAAAGGCGATTTGGGCGAATTGTTTGTCAAGGTGGCAGTCGATAAGGACAAAAAGACAATAAGAATCTCCGATCGTGGTCTTGGAATGACCGGCGAAGAAGTCGAGAAATATATTGCTCAGGTGGCATTTTCCGGAGCTGAAGAGTTCGTGCAGAAGTACAAAGACAAATCTGACGCTGTGAACAGTATTATTGGTCATTTCGGACTTGGATTTTACTCAGCGTTCATGGTTTCCTCGAAAGTGGAACTTATCACGAAGAGCTACAAAGAAGGTTCTGAAGCCGTTCGTTGGGAATGTGATGGAAGTCCTGAGTATACGTTGACTCCGGCGGAGCGCGAATATCGTGGAACTGACATCATCTTGCACGTTGCAGACGATTCATTGGAATTTCTCGAAGACTCACGGATCGGTGATATTCTGAACAAATACTGCCGCTTTCTTCCTGTTCCGATTTTCTTCGGCGAGGAAAAAGAGAAAGTGAAGGACGATGCTGGAGTTGAAACGGAGGTTACCTCTCCACGACAGATGAATAATCCTGCGCCTGCTTGGACGAAAAAGCCTGCTGATCTTACAGATGAAGACTACAAATCGTTTTACCGCGAGTTGTACCCTATGAATTTTGAAGATCCTTTATTCTGGATTCACCTGAACGTAGATTATCCCTTCAACCTCACTGGTATTTTGTACTTCCCGAAAATCAAGAAGAGTTTCGAGATGCAAAAAGATAAAATTCAATTGTACAGCAATCAGGTTTTTGTGACTGATTCTGTAGAGCAAATTGTACCCGATTTTCTGACTTTGCTTCGTGGAGTTATTGATTCACCGGATATTCCATTAAACGTTTCCCGTTCTTATCTGCAAAGTGATAGTAATGTAAAGAAGATTTCATCGCATGTCACCAAGAAAGTTGCTGATAAACTCGAAGAACTTTTTAAGAAGGATCGTGGAGATTTCGAAAAGAAGTACGAAGACATTCGGATTTTCATTCAGTACGGAATGTTGAGCGACGACAAATTCTGGGAGAAAGCGAAGAAGTTTGCGCTCTTGCGAAATTCGGAAGGAAAAATGTTCACGATGGAAGAGTTTGAGTCGAAAATCAAGCCGATCCAAACGAACAAAGAAGAGAAACTGATTTATCTCTACTCGAACGATGTGAATGCTCAGCATAGCTATATCGAAACAGCAAAAGATCGCGGTTACGAAGTATTGGTGATGGACAGCATGATTGATCCGCACTACATCAATTTCCTGGAAAGCAAATTGGAAAATTCTTCTTTTGTGCGTGTTGATTCAGATACAATTGACAAGCTCATCAACAAAGACGATGCAATGCCGTCGAAACTTTCTGATGAGGAAAAAGATGCGCTGCGCCCAATCGTAGAAGAGCAACTTCCAAAAGAAAAATTCAACGTCATGTTCGAATCGCTCAGCGAAACGGATGCACCAATGTTGGTTACTCGTCCTGAGTTTATGCGTCGTATGAAAGATATGAGCGCGCTTGGCGGAGGAGGAATGAACATGTTTGGCAATATGCCGGAGATGCACAATCTTGTTGTGAACACGAATCACCCGCTAGTTTCCAAAATAGTTGCAGAAGTAGATGTTGAATCGAAGAAGCAACTCATTAAACAATCTGCAGATCTGGCTTTACTGGCGCAGGGGTTGCTGAAGGGTGAAGAGTTGACGCGATTTATCAAGCGGAGTGTGGAATTAATAAAATAGTAATTGTCGCCCTCGGCTCCGCTCGGTCTGACAAGGCTGTTTCAACAGAAGATTGCTTTGGTCGCCAAATTGGACATTGCGAAATTCGTTCGAAGAATAATTGTCAGACCGAGCGGAGTCGAGGGCGACTGGAGAATACAATAAATCATATCTTTAAACGACTATCCTTAAAACCAACAACCCAAAATGAAAAAAAGTACCATCATCCTGCTCGTAATCGTTGCATTCTTTGCAATAGCCGGCATGAACGCATGTTCAACTTACAACGGACTCGTAACTAAAGAAGAGACGGTGCAGGCTGCATGGCAACAAGTGGAAAATCAATATCAGCGCAGAAACGATCTTATTCCGAATCTCGTTGCTGTAGTGAAGAACTATGCTGATTTCGAAAAGTCAACTCTTGAGGCTGTTGTTAATGCTCGTGCAAGCGCAACAAAAGTGACAATGAATGTTGACAATATGACTCCTGAAAATATTCAGAAGTACAACGAAGCGCAACAAGCCGTTTCTTCATCACTTGCACGATTGCTCGTGGTATCAGAGAATTATCCTGACTTGAAAGCGAATCAGAATTTCCGTGACTTGCAAGCGCAACTTGAAGGAACTGAAAATCGAATTGCTACAGAACGTATGCGTTTCAATGAAGTTGTTCAGGATTACAATACACATGTACGCAAGTTCCCACGGAATATCTGGGCTGGAATGTTTGGCTTCGAGAAAAAAGCTTACTTCGAAATGGATGAGGGCGCTGACAAGGCTCCGGACGTGAATACATTATTCGAAGACAAGAAGTAATGGCTTCTACTAAAGAATTTTTTTCCGAGATCCAGGTAAAAGCGATTGGGTCCGCAATTGCGGCCGCTGAGGACAAGACATCCGGTGAGATTCGTGTGCATCTCGATAAGAAATGTGATACAGATCCGATTGCTGCAGCCGAGAAATGGTTCGGGAAATTGAAGATGCACAAAACTGAATTACGCAATGGAGTTCTGATTTATCTCGCAGTTGATTCTCATGTTTTTGCAATTTACGGGGACAAGGGAATTAATGAGAAGGTTCCACAAGGATTTTGGCTCGAGATTTCGAAAGAAATGGAAACAAGTTTTCGCCAGGGAGAGTTTGCTGAAGGATTGATTAACGCGATTCACAAAGCCGGCGATCAGCTCATTCACTTTTTTCCTCGCAACAAAGACGACAAGAACGAATTAACGAATGATATCAGTTACAAATGAAAAAAATGGCCAGATTATTAATTGTGCTTGGCGTTTTGTTCATTGGGACGGGGGTAATTGCACAACCAAGAATTCCTGAGCGTCCTTCTCCACCACGACTTGTAAATAATTTGTCGCAGGAATTTCCAGATTTCATTTCTGCTGCTGAAAAGGAAGCGCTGGAACAAAAACTGGTGGCGTTTGAAAAAGAAACCAGCAATCAGATTGTCGTACTGATCGTTGATGATCTCGACGGAACCGATGCTAATTCTTACGCAACTGAAGTTGGACACAAATGGGGAGTTGGTCAGAGCAAATTCGACAACGGAATTGTTGTATTGATCAAACCAACTGGCGGAGAAGGACAACGTGACGCATACATCGCAGTTGGTTATGGACTTGAAGGAGCCATTCCTGATATTACAGCAGTTCATATTGTTGAACAGGAAATGGTTCCGCAATTTGCTAATGGAAATTTCTACGCCGGGATTGACGCAACTGTGAACACTTTGATGGCCATGGCCAAAGGTGAAATCAACGCAGGAAAGTATTCTAAATCTCGCGGTGGAAAAAGTGGCTGGTGGAAATACATTATTCTTGGCTTTATTCTGATTCTCTTTATTTCAAGAATGTTTGGCGGTGGAGGTGGATCAACTATCGGTCGTGCGGGAATGATGGGCGCAGCTTTTGGCGGTGGATTCCGTGGCGGCTCATTCGGTGGAGGTGGCGGCGGAGGTTTTGGTGGATTTGGTGGCGGCGGATTTGGTGGCGGCGGCGGTGGTGGAAAATGGTAA
>CAZBYM010000037.1:0-16043 GCA_964495745.1 uncultured Chryseobacterium sp.
CTCACTTAGGAAATCTTCTGGGGGCAATTGTTCCTGCGATTCAGTTGTCGAAAGATCCTGCGAACAACAGTATTTATTTTATTGCAGATCTACATTCACTCACTTCAGTAAAAGACGCAGAGTTTCTTCGTGAAAGTCGTTATGCAGTTGCAGCAACATGGTTGGCTTTTGGACTTGATACAGACAAAAATATTCTCTTCAAACAAAGTGCTGTTCCGGAAGTAACGGAATTGACGTGGTACTTGAGTTGTTTTATGTCGTATCAACGTTTGCAGTTGGCACATTCGTTCAAAGACAAATCTGCGCAGGGAATGGATGTGAATACAGGATTGTTTACTTATCCTGTTCTGATGGCAGCAGATATTCTTTTGTACGAAACGAATTTTGTCCCTGTAGGAAAGGACCAGAAACAACATGTTGAGTACACGCGCGATCTTGCAGAAAAAGTGAATCATCATTACCAGAAAGAAATATTTGTAGTACCGCACGAGAAGATTGATGAAAGTGTAATGTTGATTCCCGGAATCGACGGACAAAAAATGTCGAAGTCAAAAAATAATTTCATCAACATTTTTCTTCCTGAGAAGGAATTGAAAAAGGTGGTGATGAGTGTTGTTACTGATTCAACTCCGCTGGAAGCACCGAAGAATCCAGACACAGACAATATTTTTGCACTTTATAAAGTAATTGGAAGCGCAGAACAAACTGCAGCACTGCGTGAAAAATATCTCGCGGGAAATTTCGGATATGGTCATGCAAAGACCGCCTTATTGGAATTAATTCTGGCCAAATACAAGAATGAACGCGAAGCGTACGACCGTTTCATGAGCGATCGCGGATTACTTGAGAGTGAGTTGAAAAAAGGTGCTGACAAGGCGAGAGTGATTGCGACTCCTGTATTGGAGAGAGTGCGGAGTACGATGGGGTACTGAGACATTAGACCTGATATTGATTAGAAGATGTGCCTGAAGGAGTCCACTCAAGCCAATGTCATTGCTAGCTTGTAACAAGCGTAACACATCGTAATCCTGCAAGCCCGTCATATGAAGTCAAAATCAAAATTCCTTGTACATGCATTCTTCATTCTAACAGTAACGTGTGTACCATTGGTTCATAAAGCCCAGACAGTTTACGCTCCGGGAAGTTTTGTTGCCGGCAAAATCCGTGTGACAAAAGAAATTTTTGGATTTAATTCCCGTTCAGGCGCCTCGCATCAATTCGGATTCCGGATGTTTAGCGTTGATTCATTGACTCAGTCCAAAATGTTGATGGGAAATCATTACAAGCAATTGCGGAGAATCGTAAAGCAAGACGACGAGGCGAGTATTTATCTGATCAACGCCACGCATTGGGAGCGTTCGCAGCGAATTTGTATCGGAATTACTGTAATTGGATTGGCAACAGTATTGTTCATTCCGATGGATCAGAAAACATTTAACATCGGAATGGGAATTAATTGCGTTGCTGCAGGCGCTGTGTTGGTAAGCTACATTTTCAAGCGCCATTGGGCAAACAAGTCGATCATCACGTGGAATCGGCACCTCGATGAACGAAAATACATTTACAAACCGTAGAGAATTCTTGTACAGTACAGATATCTCTCCGAATCGCGAACGACCCAAGTCGATTTTTCTGCTAATCCGAAGGCAAATTCCCGCTAATCACTGCCGATGCAGTCGGATTATTCATGTTCGCGCTTTTCCAGAGATTTCCGTTCACGTAAATATAAAGTACGAGTGCAAATTCCGGCTCTGTGCATTCTGTTTGGAGTGAAACAAATTGACCTTTTGTAAGAATGCGTTTGTCGGAAGTCCAGTGATTATCATTGTTCGATGCAATACTTGAAGTCCCTGTCTGATCTGAAGTATACGTGATGTTGTACGTTGGAGCAGAAGCAGAATTTTCACGAATGGTGAATGTGACTTCAATAGTTTCTTCTTCCTTATTACAGGAGACCAAGACTAGCGCGAAAAACAGAATGAGTAGCCATGATTTCATAGGGCTATTTTACGACGAATTCCCTTTCTCGGTTCGGAAGATTTATAAATGGATGAAAGTGTTGGTTAAATGGCGAGTGTTGAGTGTGCGTCATCGCGAGCGCCCTTTAGCGAAGCGATCCCCCGTTCGAAAGAACTAATAGAGTGAATCACCGATTAAGAAAAATTTGAGTGGGTTATTGGGTTCTTCTTCTTCGAAACGGGGGATCGCTTCGCAGGCTCGCGATGACGTGGCCCGCTCACTCAACCAAAAGGTTACAACCTCTCGTATCTGAAAAATCAAATCGGCCGAGAATTTCGAATGAACCATCATCATGAACTTTTCCAAGATCACTTGTGCTGATGAAGCTGCAACTGTAAATATTAGCGAGATCGATGATGTTGACTCCGCCTGTTTTTCCATTCGCGCACCAGGAAAGCGGATCATTTGTTTCGCGAATCATGATTTTCATCCATGGTGGACAAGTGAAAATTCCATCACCTTTCGAATACGCTTGTGATAGTAGTTCTGTCATCCCGTATTCTGAATGAATCGCAGAAACGTTGAATGCTTTTTTCAATATAGCATGCAATTCTTCACGCGTAATTTCTTTCCGTTTGCCTTTCATTCCACCAGTTTCCATGATGGTTATGTTACTGAGATCCTGTGGGAATTGCTCGGCAAGATCGAGTAATGCGTACGTAACGCCAAGCAGAATGACTTTTTTTCCTTGATTGTATTTGTTGAGTGACGCAAGTCGTGATGCCAGTTCGGAATAATTGTTCAGGAAAAATGACTGGTCTCCCTGTGGATTTCCACGCAAAGTGTCTTCATCGATGCTTAATCGACGCAGATAGTCGGCCATGAATACCAATGATGATCCCTGCCCGCCGCTGGCCTTAAGGCGGGCTTCATGCACGAGATAGGAGGGAAGCAGAAAAAGGAAAACACAATCTTTCGGAGAACCGTATGCTGAAGTGAACCCCGCAAAACAACTGAGTTCGTAATGTCTTCTGCTTTTCACAAAATGTGAACTCGTTGCACTTCCTGTGGTTCCGCTACTCGAGAAAATAATTTCAGGAACTTCAGTGCCGCAATAAATTTCATGCGATTTAAAAAACTCAACGGGAAGAAATGGGATTTGAGAAACGCTGTGAACTTTGTCCGGAGTTTTTCCCAACGAAGTTGCGAATTGCTTGTAAATCGAATTATTGTCGAATTGAAAACGAAAAATTTCCAATGCAGTTTTTGAAAAATCTGACGCGGCACGGTCAAAAACTTCTGCAGATGGGAAGGGTAGTTTCACGCCGTAAATGTCGGGGAAAATAATTCAGCTGAAAAAACAATCTGGAATTAGTTAACTGAACGCCCGGAGAATGTAATACGTTATTGCGCCAATAGCACCGGAAACCGGAATTGTAAGTATCCATGCCCAGAGAAGTTGGGTTGTAACGCCCCAGCGAACTGCGCTTAAACGTTTGGTCATTCCTACGCCAATGATTGATCCGGCAATGGTGTGAGTCGTAGAAACAGGAATCCCCAATCCTTGTGAAACGCCATACAATGTTATAGCTCCTGCTGTTTCTGCCGCGACACCTTCCAGCGGAGTAACCTTTGTGATTTTGGTGCCCATTGTTTTTACAATTCTCCATCCACCCATCATGGTTCCAATTGCGATGGCAGAATAACACATGAGTGGAACCCAATTCGGAATATGTTTTATTTTTTCCTTGAGCGAATGCCCGGTTTCTGCTTTGTAAGCTAATTTATATTCGCCGTACGTAATTCCTTCGGGAAGTTTGATTTTCGCTTTTGTGGCATCATCCTCATACGCAAATCCAAGTGTATTCCACTCTTCAGTTTTGTAGTTCGGATTTTCCTTCATCATGTAAGAATTGAAAACCATGAGTGCGGCAGCAATAATTCCCATGACTTTTTGAGAGTCACTTCCCCCGTGCCCGATACTGAATGCGGCAGAAGAGACTAGTTGTATACTTCTGAACCATCGTTCGGCTTTCGAAGGAATACTTCGTTTCGCAATGTGTATGATGATGACAGTTAGTATATACGCGATGATCATTCCAATGATTGGTGCGAGGAAAATGAACGCGAACGTTTTCAAAATACTCTCTTGATTTACCACATCAATATTTCCAGCGTGAGCTACGGCTGCTCCTGCGAATCCTCCAATTAAAGTATGTGATGAACTTGATGGAATTCCGTACCACCACGTCAGGAGGTTCCAGAAGATAGCAGCGATTAATCCGCCGAAAATAACATTCAAATTGATCGCATCACTGTGAACGGTTTTCGCTACTGTGTCAGCAACTTTCAAATCGAAAATCCAAAATGCAACGAAGTTGAAAAATGCAGCCCATAGAACGGCCTGAAACGGAGTAAGTACTTTTGTAGAAACTACCGTTGCAATAGAATTTGCTGCATCGTGGAAACCATTAATCAAATCGAAAATAATGGCAAGAACAATAATGGTTATGAGAAGTGGCATCATGGTGATACAGCTGTTCTATTCCTGTTAATGCAGGATTGTTTTATGCGTATTTAATAAGAATGGTTTGCACAGTATTGGCAGCGTCTTCGCACTTGTCAGTTGCAGTTTCTAGCGCAGCAAGAATTTCTTTGATCTTAATAATATTGATCGGATCTTTTTCTTCTTCGAATAAACGTGCAATGCCCATGTTGAAAACATCGTCCGCGTGATTTTCCAGACTGTTAATTTTTACGCAGGCCTCTTTAATAATATTTTCGTTTTTCAGGTTCTCGAGATTTTTCACAGCAACATTCAACTCTATTGCTCCTTTCAGAATGCAATCAGCGAGAATCGTAATTGAATCGGAGAGTTCATTCACTTTATAGAGATCGATTCGTTTGGCAGACCCATGAATGAAATCCAGGATATCATCAATATCAGAAGCAAGCTTGTGCATGTCTTCGCGATCGAACGGTGTGATAAAATTTCGGCTTAATTCAGTAAAGATCAGGTGGGTGATATTGTCACCTGTGTGTTCAAGGTGTTCGATCTCTTTCACGAATTCTTTCCGCTTTTCCGGGGCAGTATTTACTAATTCTACTAGTACTTTTGAAGCTTTAACCAGATTCTCGGTTGCCTGTGCAAACAGTGGGAAGAATTTTTTGTCTTTAGGAAGAAGGAATTGAAGGAAGCCCATGTTGAGTTACGATTATGTTAAGATTGAGTAACGTAAAAGTAAACCGCCTAAAACATTCCATTGTTAAGGAATTGTTACCAAGTATTTGAATTATCTGATCAGAATACATTGTAAGTCTTTGAAAAGCAGATTTATGCGAACGGGTAATGGTGAAAATCTAGCTTTGTTTGCCGTGTTTAAGCACTTTAGCTTCCAGAAAAAAGATGATCTCTTCCGCAATATTCTTCGTTTGGTCGCCAGTACGTTCGAGCTTTCTCACAATTGATAGCATGTTAATGTAATGCAAAGGATCTGCGGCTTGTTTTGAAATAAGCTCAATGGTTGTGTCAGTTGCATTTTTGTTAAGATGATCTAGTTCTTCATCCTTCTGGAAAACTTTACGTGCGAGAGCGGTGTCTTCTTTTAGTAACGCATTCAGTGCATCATCAATCATGCTAATTGCAATCTGAAATCCTTCTTCAATTTGAAATTTCTTTGGAATTTGAGCGTCATAAACTTTGTCCAGTGCGAGTACATATCGTGCAATTCCTTCTGCATGATCACCAATTCTCTCAAGGTTTGAATTAATTTTCAGTACAGCTAAAATAAAACGCAAATCCACTGCAACCGGATTAAATAGTGCGAGAATGTTTTCGCAGTCGCGATCAATTTTCAATTCCAATGCGTTCACTCGTTTTTCTGCAGCAACAATTTCTTTCGCTAAATCGCGATCATATTCGAGGAGTGCGGTTTTACATTTGAGGAGTTGAGTTCTCACCATCCTATGCATTTCGATAATTTCTTCGCGGAGCTGGTGTAGATTAGTATCGAGGTGTGTCATAGAGTAAGGTTATTTGATGCTTCAATGAAAGTGGCAGACAGGAGGTTTTTATAAATGAGCTAATTTTTTTCTAACGGTACTAGCCAAAACGACCGGTGATATAATTCTGAGTTCTTGTTTGCTGTGGATTAGTAAAAATTTCTTTTGTCGTGTTGTATTCAATCAAATCGCCCATATAAAAGAAGGCAGTTGAGTCGCTCACTCGACCAGCCTGTTGCATGTTGTGAGTTACAATGATGATGGTGTATTTCTGTTTTAGTTCGTAAATGAGTTCTTCAATTTTCGCAGAAGAAATCGGGTCGAGTGCAGATGCCGGTTCATCCATCAAAATTACCGATGGAGCTGTCGCCAAAGTTCTCGCTATACATAAGCGTTGTTGTTGGCCACCGGAAAGTGCGAGAGCAGATTTTTTCAATTGATCTTTCACTTCGTCCCAAAGGGCTGAAGACTTCAGTGATGTTTCAACTGCTTCGTCAAGAATGCGTTTGTCTTTGATCCCTTGAATTCGCAAACCATAAACAACGTTTTCATATATCGTTTTTGGAAACGGATTTGGTTTTTGAAAAACCATTCCTACTTTTTTACGAAGTTCTTCAACACGAACGTTACGCGCATAAATATCTTCACCATCAATAAGAACTTCGCCTTCTTTTCTAAAACCAACGATGTAGTCGTTCATTCGGTTGAGAACACGAAGGAATGTAGATTTTCCGCATCCCGATGGTCCGATGAAAGCGGTAACCGTGTTCGGAGCGATGTTCATCGTCACACCTTTGATTACGTGATTCTCGCCGTAATAAACGTTGACATTTTGCGTGTATATTTTATAGTTCATTGACATGATCAGCTCGTATTACCATTTAACTTTTTTCTGCCATCTGTTACGCAAATACAAAGCAATACCGTTCATTACGAAGGTAATTGCGAGTAACACAACAATTCCTCCTGCGGCATTGATCAGAAATTCGTGTTGCGGTCGTGATACCCAGTTGAAGATTTGGATTGGAAGAACAGTGAATTCATCCATTGGAGAACTGGGAGCGCGATCAATGTATGCTAATGCGCCTACAACAATGAGCGGTGCAGTTTCTCCGATCGCGCGCGATAATGCAAGAATAACTCCTGTTACAATTCCTCCTGCGGAAGCAGGCAATACCTGATGCCAGACTGTTTGCCATTTGCTTGCGCCAAGTCCGAACGAGGCTTCACGAATGGTGTGAGGTACAGCTTTTATTGCTTCTCGCGTTGCTACGATAATAATGGGAAGAATCAACAAAGCGAGCGTACAACTTCCAGCGAGAATACTTCCGCCAAGACCCATAATTCTGCTGAACACTTCGAGCCCAAGGAGTCCATAAATTATTGAAGGAACTCCAGCGAGATTGGCAATGTTTACCTCTACAATTGAAGCGAAGCGATTTCGCTTTCCATATTCTTCGAGATAAATACCTGCCGCAATGCCAATAGGAATGGCGATGATCGCGGTCATTACGAGAATCCAAAGTGTACCGAGTAAAGCCGGAAACACCCCGGCTTTCGCAGCTCGTCGCGAAGGGCCGTTGACGAGAAAGTCCCAATCAATTCGTTCAACTCCATCCCGAATAATACCGGAAAGAAATATTACCAGCATGATAAGACCAAATAACGTACACGCGATTCCGAACCACTTGAATAGCTCGTCGATAATACGGTTGCGCGTTGAATTATTCATATTTCTGTTGGAATCGTTTCTTGATACGAATGCTGATGTTGTTCAGAATTAATGTGAAAACAAAAAGTGTGATACCTGCCGCAAAAATGGTCTTGTATTCCGGTGTTCCTCTTGCAACATCACCCATGCTCACTTGTACAATGTAAGTTGTGATTGTTTCAACAGGAACAGTTGGATCAAACGTGAATCGCGGTTGTTGTCCAGCAGCAATCGCCACAATCATCGTTTCACCAATTGCTCGTGAAATGGCAAGGATGACAGAAACGATTATTCCTGATGAAGCAGCAGGAATAAGTACACGGAATGCAGTTTGAAATCGTGTTGCTCCCATTCCATACGATGCGTCTCGCAGTGAACGTGGAACAGCATACAATGCATCTTCACTTAACGAGGAAATCATTGGAATGATCATTATGCCCATAACGATTCCTGGAGAAAGTGCGTTGAATCCTGCGAGATCAGGATATATAGTTTGTAACCAAGGGGTCACAACTGTGAGTGCGAAGTAGCCGTAGATTACAGTTGGAATCGCAGCAAGAATTTCCAACAATGGTTTTATAATATTGCGGAAAGATTTTGGCGCGTATTCGTTGAGATAAATCGCTACAGTAATTCCAACTGGTAACGCGACGAAAATTGCAATGAGTGTTGTTAGAAGTGTTCCACTGACAAGAGGTAGTATACCATAGTGTTTGTCGGCGAACAATGGTGTCCATTGCGTGTCGGTAAGAAAATCAATAATTGACACCTCAGTGAAAAAACCAAACGATTCAGACACCAATACCCAAACGATGCCTGCAGTTGTCAGGATTGTCAGAATGGCTGCCGAAGCCAAAAGTCCCTCTATTATTTTCTCTTTCCTTCTCACCGCGATAACATCAAAAAAAACCATCCCAACAAATCTGGAATGGTTTTCGGTTTAACCAACACACAAATTTTATTTTTTCATGCTAAACGAATGAAACTTGGCTTTTTCGGTTTTTGTTTCTTCCTCTGTGAGGGGAACATAACCAACTTCTGCGGACAATGTTGCAGCATGATCGAGGTAGAAGTGAACGAATGCGGCTACTTCTGGTCGCGCGGCCGAAGTCGCGCTCACGTATATGAAGAGCGGGCGGCTCAATGGAGTGTAGGTTTTGTTCTTCACTGTTTCAAGTGTTGGAAGAATCGGACCATTTCCATTGTCAACTCCACAGAGTTTCAACGTGTCTTTATTGGCTTCGAAGTACGCAAGGCCAAAGTACCCAAGGGCGTATTTGTCACCTGCAATTCCCTGCACAAGTACATTGTCATCTTCACTTGCTGTATAATCGCCGCGACAGGCTTTAGATTTTCCGCAAATTTCTTCCGTGAAGTAGTCGAATGTGCCGCTCTGTGAGCCTGGACCGTAAAGATGGATTTCTTCATTTGGCCATCCTGCACGAACCTGACTCCACTTCGTGATTTTCTTTTGTGCTTCCGGCTCCCATATTTTCTTGAGTTCCGCTACTGTGATGTCTTTGCACCAGTCGTTCTGTGGGTTAACAACAACCGCTAATCCGTCGTAGGCAACCAACAACTCCTGGTAAGCAATGTTGTTTGCTTTACACAAACTGTCTTCAGTCGATTTGATCGGGCGTGATGCATCGTTGATGTCAACTTCGCCCCGACCGAACTTTTTAAATCCACCACCAGTTCCAGATTCAGCAACAGAAATGTGAACGTCTTTATATTCTGCTCCAAAATCTTCGGCAACAGCTTCAGTTATCGGATATACAGTGCTCGAACCGTCAATTTTTACATCGCCAGTAAGGGCTGGAACAGAATCGGCATTATTTGGTTTTGTTTCTCCACCGCCGCATGCAACAAGTAAACTTGTAAGTAATGCTGCTGAAATTAATTTGATCTTCATATGTCTTTAGTATTTGAGTGCGAAATTCGTGATGCAATCACTAACCTATGTTAAGCGTCCGCTAAGGAAATGTTAAGCAATCCTACAAGACCAAAACGTTACACTTCGTTAAGTATTGATTCACATTTTTGTTACAGAGCGTAAAGTTGGCTTCGCCAGATTATGTCTGAATTACTCCAATGTTAAGATTGTGTTAACTCGATTTCCATTTAATTTGCGTGTTTAGAGTTCGTTAGGAGATTACAGTACGGAAAATTGTTCATTGTGATCCAGGAGGCATGTAAGTGAAGGTGACTTATAGCATGGTTTGTCTCCTAAATATCGAGATTTTTGCCGGGCATTATTAACAGATAGGTCACTTACTATTAATATTGCGATAATATCGAAGCAATAAGTTTGCGATGTATTAACTCAAAATTTACATTATGTTATCAAGAAAAAACATTTTCTTAACCTCCCTAGCATGCGCGATCATGTGTTTATTCACTACCACCGCAAAAGCTCAAGTTTCCAAAATTAAGTTCGGTAAAGGTCTTTATGTGATGGCAAAAGACTCCAGCATGGATTTGAAATTCGGTATGCGTTTCCAGACGTTGTTTGAAGCGACACAAACGATGACCGATAGCGGATTCGTTGATAATTTCGAAAGTCAGTTCCTCACTCGTCGTTTTCGGTTGAAGTTTGACGGATTCGTTTATAAGCCAACGCTTGTTTATAAGGTCGAGATGTGTTTTAGTAACAAAGATATTGGTCTTGGCAAAGTGGGCAGTGAAAATAACAATTTTAATGCGGCAAGCAATATTGTACTCGATGCGGTAATAAAATGGAAAGTCGCCAAGCATACGGAAATATGGTTCGGACAAACCAAACTTCCGGGTAATCGTGAGCGTGTAATTTCTTCGCAACAGTTGCAACTGGTCGACCGCAGCATTGTAAACAGTCGGTTCAATATTGATCGCGATCTTGGTATTCATGTATACCAAGGATTTGCAGTTGGCCAGATGATGTTTAAGGTAGGTGCGGCTATTACTATGGGCGAGGGAAGAAATATTACTTCAGGCAACGACGATGGATTCTGTTATACTGGCAGGTTTGAATTTTTACCGTTGGGCAACTTTACCGACAAAGGAGATTATTTCGGCGCTGATCTTGCACGCGAAGAGAAACCAAAATTAGCATTCGGATTCACTTATGATTACAATGACGATGCAAATCGTTCTGGTGGACAGTTAGGAAGTTTCATGGCTGAATCGAGAGATCTGCAAAGCATTCATGTCGACATGATGTTTAAGTGGAAAGGTTTCTCCTTGATGGCAGAGTATTGCCAGCGTAGTACAGATGATGCGCTAGTTAGTTACGATTCAACAACAAACAAGTACTATGCGTTTTATGCTGGTAACGGTTTAAATGTGCAAGCTGGTTATTTATTCAAAAACAATTTTGAAGTCGCGGCGCGTTATTCTTCGAATACACCTGTTGTTGGTATCGGACAGGTAGCGGAATCGCAATACACTTTCGGAGTGAGCAAATATGTGGTTGGTCACAGCCTTAAAATTCAATCTGATATCAGTGCTTTCCAGCAGGAGGGATCAGACGACATGGAACTGATGTACCGTTTCCAGGTCGAACTGGCGTTCTAATACTATATGATTGATTGTTAAACCGGGTCTGAATGAGTCCCGGTTTTTTTGTGTCATAAGTTCCGGATGTCTTTGAATCCAGCTGATTACCTTTGAGCAATCAATTTACTACGGTTATGAGATATCAAATCAGTAGAAGAGTTACAATGCTCACGATTGTAATTTCTGTAATCTGCAATGGAATTCTTTCTGGTCAAACGACAACGGTGCTTTGGCTAGGAAATTCTTACACTGCATCCAACAACCTACCGGATTTACTTTATCAACTCGCACTTTCAGGGGGCGACACCATTCAATTCGATTCCAATACTCCCGGCGGTTATCGACTTGAAGATCATTGGAACAGTTTAACATCACAATCAAAAATTACACAACAACCATGGGATTATGTAATCCTACAGGCACAGAGTCAGGAACCGTCTCTTGATTCAACATTCGTCGCGAACTGGGTTCTTCCTTATGCCGATGCGCTCGACAGCGTCATTCACCTCAACGACTCATGTACGCAAACAGTCTTCTACATGACATGGGGAAGAAAAAACGGTGATGCTTCGAATTGCGTTGCGTATCCACCTGTATGTACGTATCAGGGAATGCAGGATCAATTGCGAAACCGGTATTTACAAATGGGCTATGATAACAATGCAGTTGTAGCTCCATGTGGTGAAACGTGGAGAGATGTGATTGCAACTAATCCCACTTTTGATTTGTATGTTTCTGATGAAAGTCATCCGAGTTTGTACGGTTCGTATTTGAATGCATGTGTTTTTTATGCCACGATGTATCGAAGAAGTCCGGTTGGATTATCTTATTACGGCGGATTACCAATGACGGACGCAATTTTTCTTCAACAAGTTGCTGCGTCAACGGTTCTTGACTCGATGAGCGTTTGGAATACGGAAGTATATTATGATGATCCTTCGTTTACGAATGCGCTTGTTTCAGGAACAACATATTCATTCTCTGCCTCTACAACGGGAACAAACCACGAATGGAATTTTGGTCAAGGTTTCGTATCGGGAACTGCGAATGAAAATTATACGTTCCCTGGTAATGGAACATATACGATAGTGCACGTTACAGACAACGGTTGTCACACGGACACATCATTTGAAACAGTAGTGGTCGGCCCCCAAAGTGTTGAAGGAACAACACTAATGCAATTTGAAGTTTATCCAAATCCTGTCAATGAAATAATACGAGTTTCAGTTCCACTTTTTGGTGAAGGAAAATGTGAACTCGAAATAGTAGAGGTGACAGGGCGCGTTGTAATTGCTTGTACTATCACCGCGGCATTGACCGAAATAAATACAGCCTCACTTTCACCAGGTAGTTATATAATTCGGCTAACGCATGAAACGACGACTGTTGTGCGACAATTTTCTGTGTTACGCAACTAGGTTCATCGTTTGGATTTACGAAACAAGTTCGGTTACAACTCTGAAGGCAAATTTGTGTTGCTTCAATTCTTCATTGGCCTTAAGAATTTTTTTCTTCAGGTTTTCTTTGAATTCCATAACATCAATCAGAAGTTCGTCGTTGCCGGTGGCGATCATTTGCACAGCAAGAATTCCGGCATTTTGTCCACCATCAACACCTACAGTGGCTACGGGAATTCCTGGAGGCATTTGTACAATAGATAGGAGAGAATCCCAGCCATCCAATGAAATAGTAGAACGACATGGAACACCGATAACCGGACAAGGCGTAAGTGCGGCAACTACTCCAGGTAAATGCGCTGCACCGCCAGCTCCGGCAATAATTACTTTAACACCACGATCGTGAGCGCCTTTCGCAAACGCGACAACTTGTTCAGGAACGCGATGGGCAGATAAAGCGTTAATCTCAAAAGGAATTTCGAATTGGTCGAGAATTTTGGCAGCTTCTTGCATGACAGGCATGTCGGATGTGCTGCCCATAATAATGCTAACGAGTGGTTTCATGATAAGGCAGATGTTGGAGTTTTAATAGTAGAAGAGGCTGGAATTAATTTGAAAGTTGGACATCATGAGTTTTCAGGAAATGAGAAATGTTTTGTTCTACTCTCAACAATACTGATGACGCATCTGATTTTACAAATGGCTCTCCGGCAATATTTTCGTAAAGCTCGATGTAACGCTCAGAAACAGAATTGACAATGGCGGATGTCATGATAGGGACTTTTTGACCGTCTTTCCCCTGAAAACCGTTTGTCATCAACCATTCACGCACAAATTCTTTCGAGAGTTGTTTCTGTGATTGCTTTGCTTTCTGACGTTCTTCATATCCTTCGGCATAAAAATACCGTGAAGAATCCGGAGTGTGAATTTCATCAATGAGCATTATCACTCCATCTTTGTTCTTTCCGAATTCATATTTGGTATCAACGAGAATCAGACCTTTTTCAGCAGCAACCTTAGTCCCATGACTGAAGATTTCCAGTGTGTACTTTTCCAGCATGAGATAATCCTGTTCAGATACCAATCCCTGTTTGATAATTTCTTCACGCGAAATATCTTCATCGTGGCCCACTGAGGCTTTGGTTGTAGGTGTAATAATTGGTGAAGGGAATTTGTCGTTCTCTTGCATTCCTTCAGGCATTTTTACGCCGCAAATCTCACGTTTGCCGGCCTTATATTCTCTCCAGGCGTGTCCTGATAGATATCCACGCACGACCATCTCAACTCTGAATGGAATGCACAAATGACCAACAGAAACCATCGGGTCGGGAACTGCAATAATCCAATTTGGGAGAATATGTTTTGTGTCGGCCATGAACTTGGCAGCAATCTGATTAAGCACCTGTCCCTTGTATGGAATTCCTTCAGGCAACACTACATCGAATGCGGAAATTCTATCTGTAACGACCATGACTAGCAATCTGTCGTCAATATTATATACATCTCGTACTTTGCCTTGGTAAAATGATTTTTGTCCGGCGAATTTGAAATTGGTTTCGGTGATCGCGTTCATGGTTATTGAGTGTTTAATTTTTGGGTAATAGTCGGATTCGGCCCAACGTATTGTTCACGCATATTATTTCAAAGGCGGCTACGCATTAATTATTTCGTGAATAGTACCTGAAGAGACTCCAACAGTTTCCTGACAAAATGCGACTTGACCTGTCGTGATATTGTGAATGCCTCCGATTATTTCAATTTCGCCATTTTCAAACATGGCTTTCAATATCGGACTACGGTCTAAGATGGCTTGAGCTGTTCGTTTCACATTAATGGCAGCTACTTTTTCTACGAATTCTGTGTTGTCTGAATTGCGATTGAATGCTATGGTCTGTTCCTCATCGACGGCAGGTCTGATCTTGGATAGCAGTGTTGTTAAATTTCCCATCTCTACGTGATCGCAAGCGCCTTTCACTGCCCCGCATTTCGTGTGGCCCAACACAACAATAATTTTGGCACCTGCTGCTTTGCAGCCAAATTCCATACTTCCCAAAATATCTTCATTGATGATGTTTCCTGCAATGCGAATGCTGAACACATCACCCAAACCCTGGTCAAAAATCAGTTCAGCGGAAGTTCTGCTGTCAATACAGCTAAGAATCACGGCGAAAGGATGTTGTCCGTCTGAAGTTTCATTCGCTTGTTGTAAAAGATTGCGGTTTATTTTCAGGTTGTTTACAAATCGCTTGTTTCCTTCTTTTAATAGCTCAAGGGCCATTGTGGGAGTAATAGAAGCTTGCATTTCTTTGGTTAGTGTTTTCATGATCAAGTATATTTTATTCGGGATAAATCATTGCATTTCAATTTTTCAAATCTGCTTCTCCGGAACAGCACCAAGTGGTCTGATTGGTGATGGTCACAGAGAATCAAGTGCCTCTCGGGTTATTATTCATCACCGCCGGTTACCCTGTTTCTTCTGGAATCAGCATCTCGTACAAAGATAGTAATAATATATACAAAGATAGTAAAGCTATCAATAATAATATTATACCTTTGGGACTGAACGAATTACAATTATGGAGTTATCCCTTAAAATAAAAATGAATGAGAAGTTGTTTCTGCGGAATCCGGAAGAGTCGGATTTAGGTAGAAAAATTGTACAGCATAGTATTCTACTCATTCACAAAATTGGATTCGAAGCGTTCACTTTTAAGAAATTGGCTCAGGAGGTTGTAACGACAGAAGCGGGAGTATATCGTTACTTTGAAAATAAGCACAGAGTCCTTCTCTATCTGGTTGACTGGTATTGGAGCTGGCAGGAGTACCGTCTTATATATTACACGCACAATACCAAGAGTGCTGAGGCAAAAATCAAGAAGGCGATTCAGTTATTGTCTGCGCAGGTTGAGGACGATCTTACAACTACTCACATAGACGAAAAACTACTTTATGAAATTGTAATGGCGGAAGGAGCCAAATCTTTTCTCACAAAACACATTGCGGAAGACAATAAAGCCAAACTCTTTAAGCCGTACAAAGATTTGTGCGCACGAGTGGCAGGGTTCATCTCGGAGTACAATCCTAAGTACAAGTATCCGTTTTCATTATCCAGTACAATTATTGAGATGGCCCACTCTCAAAAATATTATTCCAAGCATTTGCCATCGTTAACTGATTTTGGATCTGCGAAAGATGAGAAGAAACTGATTGCGTTTCTGGAAAATTTGATCTTTTCCAGTATACAGAAGTGATTTTACATGTGAACTAAATATCAGTTCAGGATTTCTTCACGAATTTGGTGAGAATTACAATCGTCTGTTCGTTGACTTTTCCTTCGATGTGTTCAGTGTTATCCGCAACAAGTTTAATTTTCTTTACAACTGTTCCTTTCGATGCCGTGAAATTTGTTCCTTTCACATTGAGCGCTTGAGTGAGCACTA